>NZ_AP017603.1:0-127500 GCF_003609815.1 Sphingopyxis sp. EG6 | reverse complement strand
ACCTGTGGGTGCGGCTGCTGATGGACGGCGGCCATGTTCGCTATGTCGATTCGGTGCTCGCCGACTATCGGGTCCGCCCGCGATCGGCGTCGGTCAGCCTGCTGCGGAACATCCGCGGCAACATCCGGGTGTATGACAAGGTCATCGCCGCCATGCCGGGGAGCCATGAAGCCACCGTCGCCGCCGCCGTGCGCGCCGCCGACCTCGACCGGCTGGAGGTCGAGGAAGCGCTGGCGGCGGTCATTGCCGGCGACGTCCGGCCCGGCCTCGCGCGATTGCGCGCCGGGCGCCAATATCTGAACAACCCATTGTGGTCCTTCGCCTTCGCACTATGGAATGTCTTTCCGTGGCTCGCGCCGCCGATGCTGGCCTGGCGCCAGCGGCGACATCAGGGGTCAAGCCGCCGCCGCCCGGTGCGCGGCACGGCGCAGGGACAGGTGCAGCGCGTTTGAGCGATTTCAACGGTCAGGATGGCAAGGTCGATACGGCGAAATTCGGCGATCGCGTCCGCTCGGCCGTCATCTGGCGGTCGGGCAGCCAGATATTGGCGCAGATCATCACCTGGTCGTCGACGCTGCTGGTGATTCGCCTGCTCGACCCGGCCGACTATGGGCTGTTCGCGATGACGCAGGTCGTGCTCGCCTTCCTCGCCTTCCTGAACGGGTGGGGATTCGCCAGCGCCCTGGTTCAGTCCGATTCGGTCGATCCATTCCGGCTGCGACAGGCCTTCGGGCTGCTGCTGCTGCTCAACGGGATGCTCGCGGCGATCCAATATTTTGGCGCCCCCGTGGCCGCGGCCTATTATGGCCAGCCGATCGTCGCCGACCTGCTGCGCGTCCAGGCGCTGATCTTTCTCGCCACCCCCTTTATCGCACTGCCCGAAGTGATCATGAGCCGCGCGCTGGATTTTCGGCGGCAGGCATTGGTCAATCTGGTCGCGGCGCTGGCCGGCGCCAGCACCGCGCTCGCCTGCGCGCTCGCGGGCTATGGCGTGTGGACGCTCGTCTATGCCCCGATCGCCCTGTTCTGGACGCGCGCGATCGGGCTGACCCTCGTCGCGCGGCTGCTCGTCTGGCCGAGCTTCAACTTCAAGGGCTGCGGCCAGATCATCGGCTTTGGCTCGGCGATCCTGTTCAGCCAGCTGTTCTGGCTGGTGCAAAGCCAGTCCGACATCCTGATCGCGGGCAGCCGCTTCGATCCGCACGCGCTGGGCCTCTATGCCGAGGCGCTGTTCCTCGCGCAGATCTTCATGGCCAAATTTGTGCCGCCGCTGAACGAGGTCGCCTTTCCCGCCTATGCGCGGATCAAGCACGACGGCGATGCGGTGCGGTGGAGCTTCCTGAAAACCGTGCGCCTGCTGACGCTCGTCGCCGCGCCTTTCTATTGCGGCCTCGCGGTCACCGCGGCGCCGATGGTCGAAACGGTGTTCGGCACGAAATGGCTGGGGATGGTGCCCTATGTCCAGATTATCGCGCCGGCGCTGATGCTGATGACGGTACAGATTTTGTTCGCGCCGCTCGCCAACGCGCTCGGCAAGCCGTCGCTGGCGATGTTCAACGCGCTGAGCGGCGCCATCCTGTTTCCGACCGCCTTTCTGATCGGCGCACAATGGGGCCTGATCGGCATGGCGTGGGCGTGGCTGGTCGCCGCGCCGCTGCTGTTGCTGATCACGGCGTACCGCACGGCGCCGCTGATCGGGGTGTCGGTGTGGGAGGTCGGCCGCGCGATGTTGCCGGGATTGACCCCGGCGCTGGCGATGGCGGTCGGTGTCGGGCTGGCAGCGCAGCTGATGGCGCCGCTCGGGATTGCCGCGCCGCTACGGCTGGTGGCGCTCGTCGCCTTGGGCGTCGCGCTCTATGCCGGTCTGTTGTGGCTGCTCGAACGCGACGCGATTGCCGAAGTGGTGCGGCTTGTCGTGCGCCGCCAGCCGCCCGCCGCGGAGGCCGCGACTCAGGAAGCGATATAGTCGCGCATCGCCGCCGCTTCGGCTTCGATGCGGTCGATGCGATATTTGACCAGATCGCCGATCGAAACAAAGCCGACGAGTTTCCCGCCTTCGACCACCGGCAAATGGCGGATTCGCCGCTGCGTCATCTGCGACAGCGCGCCCATCACCGCGGTCGACGGTTCGCAGGTCACGGGCGACTTCGTCATCACGTCGTCGAGCTGGCGATCCAGCGCCTCGGGGCCATAGGACGACATCAGCCGGACCAGGTCGCGTTCGGAAAAAATGCCGACGATCGCCTCGCCTTCCATCACCGGCACCGCGCCGATGCGATGCTGGGCGAGCAGATCGAGCACGGCGCGGACCGTATCTTCCTTGCGCGCCGCGATTACCGGGCCCGTGCGCCCGCGGAGAATCGCTCCGATCGTCATGCCATGCCGCTCCCCATGTCGATTCTATAGCCGCAAAGTCTATCATGATTCGCGACAAAGCCGAAACATCTGGTCGCATTCCATTCGCGCTTGGCCTTGGCCCCCGCTTGGTTCATGGAGGCGCGATGGTCAAACCCTCTCCGCTCGACAAGGACGCCACCGCGAAAATCGCCTGGGCGCGCTATCGCCGCTTGATGCGCGGCATGGTGCTGGTGTCGCTGATTGCGGTCGTCGGCGCCCTCGTCTGGCTGCGCTTCAGCATGGGCGAGGCGCTGAGCATCCACATGATCATCGCGACCGCGGCCGGTGTCGGCCTGTCGGTCATGCTCGGCGCCGCGCTGATGGGGCTGGTCTTTCTGTCGAGCGGCAGCGGGCATGACGAGGCGATCGAAGATCCGTTCGAAAATGATCCGGATTTGAAGCCATGACCGAAAGCAGCGCCTCCAACGCAGCGCGCGACCCGATCCTGCGCGTGGTCCCCGCTCCCGCCGACATCAACAGCAATGGCCACATCTTTGGCGGCTGGGTGTTAAGCCAGATGGACATTGCAGGCGGCATCGTCGCCGCGCGGATCGCCCAAGGCCCGACCGCGACGGTCGCGATCGAGGCGATGGAATTCATCGCCCCGATCCTCTTGCGCGACATCATCTCGGTCTATGCCCATCTCGAACGGCGCGGGCGCACGTCGATGGGGATTCGCATCGAAGTCATCGCGACGCGCGGGCGCGGACAGGAAGAGGTGAAGGTCACCGGCGGACTGTTCACCTTCGTCGCGCTTGACGAGAATCACCGACCGCGCGCCTTGCCGCCGGTCTGGCGTCGCAACGCTATTCGGGCTCGACAAACCGATAGTCGAAACTGCGGCTGTCGTTGGCCGGAACCCGAATCGCCCAGGTCAGCAGGCCATCGCGACGCGGGAGCTTGCGCAGTCGCTTGTCGAGCTTCGGATCGGGATCGACGTAAAAGCCCAGCTCAAAATCGACCGCGAACGGATTGGCGTTGGTCACGGTGACGCGGTAGTCGTTGTCGGCCATCTTTGGTGCGACCCCCCGGGCAATATCGACGCGCACCTGGCTGCTTTCGCCGATGACCAGGTCGACCTTCTCGCCGACCGCATGATCGCGCACCAACCCTTCGCCGACGAGCAGCGATTCGTTGCCGCGTGGCGCGAATACCGCAACCTGGCCGCTGGGCAGCGGCACGCCCAGTCGCGCTACTTCCTTATTCTCCATCCGCAAGACGCGCTCGGTCTCCATCGACTCGAACCGGTCGTCCGGCGAGCTGCGCAGGCGATAGATGGTCTTGAACGGCACGCGATCCTTGATCAGCAGCGCGACCTGTTTCTGCCCGTTGGCCGCTACCGTGACCGGGACCGGAACCCGGTACAGTTTCAGATCGCCCAGATCTTCCTGACTGGCCATCACTGCAATGGGCGCTGACATAAACTCGTAGCGGGCGATGCGCGATCCGGTCACGACGATCTCCGATGCGTCGGCGGCAGACATCATCATTGGCGGCGGCGCGGGGGGCGGCGGCGGCGTGCCATAACGGCCCGTCCCGAGCGGAAAGCAGCTGAGCCGCAGCGGCGGCGCCTGCGGTACATCGGCCAGCGCCTTGAAATCGGAAACCTTGTTCAGCGTCCCGGCGATCGCCGCCAGCCGCGCGTCGGCAAAGCTTTCGGCATTGCTATTCGCGACGGTGAGCCACGCGAACAGGTCGAGCGTCCGGCCATCCGCCGCAACCCGCGCGACATAATTGCTCGCCCAATCGAACCCCGTCGCCAGATAGGTCAGCGTCACCGCCGCCCGCTGCGCCGCCGGACTGCGCGTCGTCACCGACAGCGTCGGCTTGGCGGTCAGCCCCGCCGGTAACCCGTCATAGACGATCGATTTGGGCAGCCCGGTGCAGCGCAGCGATTCGAACCCCGCCGCAGTTTGCAGCACCACCGCGCCTTGCGGTCCCGACCGGATGATCGCTTCCTCCTCGCTGACCCGCCCGGTGGCCCGATCGGTGCGGCGGATATGCACCCGATTGCCGAGCGATCCATCGAGCAGGCTGGCGGGCGAAAGCAGCGCGGCGTCGCGATTCTTTTGCACCACGCCGCCGGGCAGGCCGGTGACGATCGCCGAAACCGCGATCATGCCTTCAGCGACGCCCTCGAACCGGATCACCGATTCGCCCGCGGGCAAATCGATCGTCCGCGTTTCAGAGATCAGCGCAAAGCCGTTCAGCCAGCCCGGCTCGATTTCGCCGCCTTCGCTGCGCCCGGGATCGCGAAAGACGCTGACCGCCACCGCATCGGGCGCGACCGACGTCACCACCGACTGCGCCGCGGCGGGCGATGCGGCGAGCATCAGCAGCAAGAGCAGCCAGCGGCGCATCGCTCGGCTGTCAGTAACGCGTTTCGAAGGTCGCGGTGATCGTCACCTCGCCATTGGCGGGCATCGCGACCCGCCATTTCGTCCCGTCGCTGTCGAGCCGTTCGCTCTTCTGGCTTTCGGTGATGATGCGCGTGTCGTCCCAATACCAGTCGAGCCCGCGCTGGACGAGGTCGATCGTCACCGGCTGCGCGCGCGCGTTGGTGAGCAGGTAGGACATCGAGGTGCGCCAGATGCGCGGCGACATCCGCTCGCGTTTCACCACCGTCGACTGCACCTTCACATCGAATGCCTCGCCGGTCGCCAGCCCCAGCTCGCTGCCCATCGGGGTGTGGCCGATGCTGTTCTCGCCGATAAACTGGGGATCGCCGCGCAGGTCGCGCTGATAAAAGCGCACCGTCCCCGCCGGAAGCGCATCGCCCAGCCCGCCGCCCTTCGCGCTGGTGTTGAACTTGATGACGCTCGCGGCGCTGCGCGGCTCGGTCATCGTGTCAAAGCCCGCGACGCTATATTCATAGATTTTCTGCGCCGGCACCCCGCTGACGTCGAGGAAGCTCACCTGTTTGGTCTGGGCGTTGGCGATCGTCGTGCGCTCGGCGAGCGGATAGAGATAATAGTCGCCAAGCTGTTCGCGCGGCGCCGTCTCGGTCCCGGCCCGGCGGAGATTGCCCGGCGGCGTCGGACGATAGCGGCTGTTCGCCGCCTGCCCCGACGGCGTTCCCGCCACCAGCAGCGTGCGCGCCTCGTCAAAGGTCGTGCCGGTGCTGTTATTCAGCGTCACCCACCCCTGGACATCGACCGTCCCCGCCTTTTCGTCATAGAGCGAGACATAGTCGGCCGACCAGCCGAGCCCACCGGTCAGATAGGACAGCGTGGCGGGACGCGTACCGGCGCGCTGGCTGTCGACGGTGATCGACAGCGTCGGCTTGGCGCGCAGGTTCGTCGGAATCTTGTCGAAGATGACGCGCACCGGCATGCCATCGTCGCGCAACACCTCGATCCGCGGCCCGATCTGCAGCACCACCCCGCCATTGACCGCCAGCACCTTGGCGCGCTCGCGCGTTTCGGCGCCGGTCGCGACGTTGGTGCGCAGCAGCGTCACCGTCTCGCCGACCGCCTTTTGCATCAAGGCATTGGGCGACAGCAGGTCATAGTCGAAATTCTGCTCGACGATCGCGGTGCCGTCGGCAGCAAAGGACACCGTCTGCGGCCGGATCTGCGCCGAGACGTCGGGAAATTCCTGGCGCGAGCGCCCGGTCGGGAAGGCGATCTGGCGGATGTCCTGCACCAGCGCCTGACCGCCATTATAGATGGTGACCGACAGCTGGCCCTGCGCATTGCCCGCCGTGGGGTCCTGCGCCGTCGCCGGTTGGCCTGCCCACGCCAATGCGACGACGATCGCCCCGCAAGTCCTTGCCAAAGCGCGCATAAAAAAGCCTCCCCGCAGATGGTTCGGCGGGGAGGCTATGGCATGTCGCGGTCGATGACCAGCGCGAAGATGTACTTCTATTCGGCCGCTTCGACGCCGGGATTGCGCGCCGCCAGCGTGCGGCGGGTGCGGCGCGGCTTGGCGGCGGGCGCTTCCTCGTCGCCGGTCGCGGCGTCCACTTCGGCGCCGCGTTCGGGGCGGCCGATGGCGGGGGGCAGCACGGCCGTGTCGATACCGGCATTGCCGCTATCGTCATTGCCGCCCGCCTCGACCGCGCGCGGACGGCGCGGGCTGCGGCGACTCGCGCGCGGCGCCGGGGCTTCCTCGGCGACGGTTTCGCCGTCGTAACCGCTCGCGTCATCGCCATCGCTGTTCCGCGCATCGCTGCGCCCCTCGTCGCGATCGCGGCGCGGGCGGTCCTGCGACTGGCGGTTGCCGCGATGATCATCGTCGCGGTCGCCGCGCGTGTCGCGATTGCCGCGCGCTTCGCGCTGGCTGCGTTCGAGGCGGTCCCCGCGATCGTTGCGATCTCCGCGATCGTTGCGATCTCCGCGATCGTTGCGGTCATTGCGCTCGCCGCGATCGCTGTCGCCGCCGTCGTCGCGGTCGGCGTCCATATCCAGATCGCTGTCGTCATGGCCGTCGAAATCTTCGACGCCGCGAATCTCCCGCTGGCGGTCCTGTCCGCGTTCCTGGCCGTTCGCCGCCGCCTTTTCTTCCTGACGCGCGCGAAAATCGCTCACAACGCGGAAATAATGGTCGGCGAACTGAAGATAATATTCGGTCTGCACGCGATCCCCGGCCAGCTGCGCGTCGCGCGCCAGGTTGCGGTATTTCTCGATCATCTGGGCGCCGTTGCCGCGCGCGCGGCTGTCGATACGGTTCGCCTGATCAACCCCACCGCGGCCGCCCGATTGCGACCGGTTGTTATTATTGTTGCTGTTGTTGTTGCGGCCGCGACGGCGACCGCTTTGCCGGTTGTTCATGTTCAACTGAGACATCCTGTCGAAAAGCTAATAAGCTATGCCAACCCCTTTTGGCCGACCGCGCATCTTGCGCGTCGTGCCCGCGCGCCTTGCGCGGTTCTTGCCCTTTACCGCTCGTCTGGACCCGGGCCCGGTACGAACATCGTAAGTGGGAAGCAGATCCGCCGGACCAGTATCGATGCTTGGCATCGCCAAAGGTGTCCCAGCCGGGTCTGTGACTGGCCCCTACCCCGCTTTGCGGCGAAAACCAAGCAATATTTGCTTGTGTGTGTCAGCTGCGGGTCAGCAAAAGCGCGCGGTCGCGGCCGCCCAGATCCTGACGGCACGCGGCGGCAAACCCTGCGGCTTCGGCAAGCTCCCATACCGACGCACGTTGTCGATGCCCGATTTCAAGCACCGCCGCGCCGCCGGGGGCGAGCAGTCGCGGCAGATCAGGGATGATCCGGCGGTAATCGGCAAGCCCGTCGGCACCGGCAAACAGCGCCCCCGCCGGCTCATGATCGGCGACATCGCGCATCAGCGGCTCAGCATCGCCAATATAGGGCGGGTTGCACAGGATCAGGTCGAACGGCCCGTCGATACCGGCGCCCCAGTCGCCCGCGCGGAAGGAAGCACGATCCGCCATTCCCAATTCCCCGGCATTGTCGCGCGCATAGGCCAGCGCCTGTTCGGACGCATCGATCCCGACGCCGGTCGCTTCGGGAAATTCGCTCAGGGCGGCCAGCAGCAAGGTCCCCGGCCCCGTCCCGAGGTCGAGCACCCGCGACGGCCATCCCGCCCCGCGTCCGCGCGCCAGCTCTAGACACGCTTCGACCAAAGTCTCGCTGTCGGGGCGCGGGATCAGCACTCCCGGTCCCACCTCGATCCGCAACGTCCAGAAATCACGATAGCCGACGATATAGGCGATCGGCTCGTGCGCCATGCGCCGCGCGACCAGATGCGCGTAAAGCTCGGGCACGTCGTACCGCGCCGGATCGAGCAACACATCCTGCCGCTCGACCCCCAGCGCATGCGCCATCAGCAGTTCGGCATCGAGCCGCGGCGTATCGCTGATCCCCGTCAGCAGGTTGGTGGCGGTGCGGAGCGACTCGGCCACCCCCGCAAAAGTCGGGCGTTCAGTCACCCAGCCCCGCCAGCCGCTGCGCCTGATCCTCGGCGATCAGCGCGTCGATCAGCTCGTCCATCGCCCCCTCGATGATTTCGGGCAGGCGGTGGAGCGTCAGGTTGATCCGGTGATCGGTCACCCGCCCTTGCGGGAAATTATAAGTGCGGATGCGTTCGGAGCGGTCGCCCGACCCGACCATCGACTTGCGCGCCGACGCCTCGGCATCGTGGATCTTCGCGCGCTCCAGATCATAGAGCCGCGCGCGCAGCACCTGCATCGCCTTGGCGCGATTCTTGTGCTGGCTGCGCTGGTCCTGCTGGATGACAACCAGCCCCGACGGGATATGGGTGATGCGGATCGCCGAATCGGTCGTGTTGACGTGCTGCCCGCCCGCGCCCGACGCGCGATAGATGTCGATCTTGAGGTCATTGTCGTTGATCGCGACATCGACCTCCTCGGCCTCGGGCAGCACCGCGACGGTCGCGGCGCTGGTGTGGATGCGCCCGCCGCTCTCGGTCACCGGCACGCGCTGGACGCGGTGCACGCCGCTCTCGAACTTGAGCTTGGCGAAAACGCCCTGCCCGCTCACCGACGCGACGACTTCCTTGTAGCCGCCGACCTCGGCTTCGTTCGCCGAGATGATCTCGACCTTCCAGCCCTGTGCGTCGGCGTAGCGGCTGTACATGCGGAGCAAGTCGCCCGCGAACAAAGCCGCCTCGTCGCCGCCGGTCCCGGCGCGAATTTCGAGCATCGCGGCGCGCGCGTCGGCGACATCCTTGGGGAGCAATTTGATCGCGAGATCATGTTCGGCGGCGGGGAGCGCCGCCTCGACCGCTGCGATTTCCTCGGCGGCCATCGCCTTCATCTCGGGATCGGTGAGCATCTCGTTCAGCGAGGTAAGTTCGCCGCGCAACCGCACAACCTCGCGCGCCGCGGTGGCGACGGGTTCGAGCTCGGCAAACTCCTTCGACGCCGCGACGAAGTCCGTGGGCGCCATATCGCCCGTCGCCATCCGCGCCTGCAGCGCGGCATGGCGTTCGATGATGGCGTCGATCTGGCGTTCGGATACGGAGGTCATCTTCTCAATCGTTTCAATTCTTCGTCATCCCGGACTTGATCCGGGATCCATAACCGCCGGCATCGTCTGGACCCCGGATCAAGTCCGGGGTGACGAGGTGGGGGCTACTTCTTGTCGTCGTCACCTTCCAGTTCCGAATATTCTGACGGCAGCTTCCCCAGTATCTCCAGCAATCGGCTCGTCCCTTCATCACCCTTTCGCGTCACTTCCGTGAGGTGGAGACGGCGATTGGGCCTCTCATCCTCGCGAACGTAAAGGAGTGCACCGACGCCTTGCGCCTTGGCCTTTTCAGCCTGCTTCTTGCTGTTTCCCTTGAAGACCGAAAGCACCGGTTGGCCAGCCGAACGAAGATGCTGTTCAATTCTACGCGCTTCCTCAAGGCGGCTCGGATTGTCCGCGATAACGGCAATCACTTCATCGCTAGAGTATTCTTCGAGCAACATCGCCAACCGCTCGATCCCCGCCGCCCAACCAACCGCCGCGGTCGGCGGGCCGCCGAGCGCCTCGATCAACCCGTCGTAACGCCCGCCGCCCAGCACCGTGCCCTGCGCGCCCAGCCGGTCGGTGACGAATTCGAACGCGGTGTGGCGATAATAATCGAGCCCGCGCACCAGCCGCGCATTGCGTTCCCACGCGACGCCCGCCGCATCCAGTCCCGCGGTCACCGCGCCAAAGAAATCCTGCGCTTCGCTCGTCAGAAACGCGTCGATGTCGGGTGCGCTGTCGGCAATGGGCCGGTCCTTCGGATCCTTGCTGTCCAAAATGCGCAGCGGGTTCTTGTCGAGCCGCGCTAGACTGTCCTCCGACAGCGCGCCGCGATGGCTTTCGAAATGCTCGACCAGCGCCGCGCGCCACGCATCGCGGCTCGCCGCATCGCCCAGCGTGTTGAGTGTCAAGGTCACGCCCTCACTGATCCCCAATTCCTTGAGCAGCTGATCCGCGAACACCAGCAGCTCGGCATCGGAGAGCGGACTATCGCTGCCCAGCACTTCGGCATCCAGCTGGTGAAACTGGCGATAACGCCCCTTCTGCGGGCGCTCGTAACGAAATAGCGGGCCATGGGTCGCGACCTTCAGCGGTGCATATTGCTGCCATCCGTTGGTGATATAGGCCCGCGCGATCCCCGCGGTGAATTCGGGGCGCAGCGTGATCGACTCGCCGCCGCGATCCTCGAACGAATACATTTCTTTAGACACCACGTCGGTTGTCTCGCCCAGCGAGCGCGCGAATACCGCGGTCGGTTCGATCACCGGCACCTCGATCCGCTTGTAGCCATACAGCCGCCGCACCCGTTCGAACGTCTCGACCACATGCGCGAAACGGTCGGCGAAATCGCCCAGCATGTCCTGCGTGCCGCGCACCGGCTGCGGGGTCGGGATCTTGGCGGATTTGTCCTTGCTCATGGGCGCGGCGTCTAATCGATTTTCGCGGAGGCGCAAAGTCCCCTCTCCCGCCGGGAGAAGACTGTCCACGTCTGGACCTCACGCCCATTTCCCGCCACAACCCGTCCATGAAAAAACAACTGCTCGTCGCAACCGCCCTGATCGCCGCCATCCCTGCCGCCTTCGCGCAAACCGGCAACAGCCGCCCGCAACCGGTCGTCCAGCCGCATGTCGTCCCGCTGCCCGCCGACAAACCCTATCCCGGCACGATGCAGCTCAAGGTCGATGCGACAGACGTCGCGCGCGGCATCTTTCGCGTGCGCCAGACGATCCCGGTCGCCAAGCCCGGCAAGCTGACCCTGCTCTATCCCGAATGGCTGCCCGGCAAGCATGCGCCGCGCGGCGCGATCGCCGAAATGGCGGGGTTCAAACCGAGCGCGGGCGGCAAGCCGCTGAGTTGGACACGCCAGCCGACCGATGTCTATGCGTTCGACGTCGATGTGCCCGCCGGGGTCAAGAGCATCGACGTTACGTTCGATTTCCTGTCGCCGACGCGCAGCAGCGAGGGCCGCGTCGTCGTCACCCCGGCGATGATGAACCTGCAATGGGAACAGGTCAGCCTCTACCCGGCCGGCTATTTCACGCGACAGATTCCGGTGCAGCTGGAGGTGACCTTGCCCGACGGGTGGACCGGCGCCGCGGCGCTCGACGGTCTGAAAATCAGTGGCAACCGCTACAGCTTTGCCCCGACCAATTATGAAGTGCTGGTCGACAGCCCGATGTTCGCCGGGCGCCATTTCCGCAAATGGGACCTGGGGCAGAATGTCACGCTGAACGTCGTCGCCGATGAGGCGAAATATCTCGACGCCCGCCCCGACCATATCGCGCGTCACGCGGCGCTGGTGTCCGAAACCGTCGCGCTGTTCGGGTCGCGCCCGTTCGACCGTTATGAATTCCTGCTCGCGCTGACCGACGAACTCGGCGGGATCGGGCTGGAACATCACCGCAGCAGCGAAAACAGCCGCAGCCCCGACTATTTCACCCAATGGGACGAGAATGACCATATCCGCGGCCTGCTGCCGCACGAACTCGTCCACAGCTGGAACGGCAAATATCGCCGTCCCGATAAATTATGGACCCCCGATTTCCGTACCCCGATGCAGGGCAATCTGCTGTGGGTGTACGAAGGTCAGACGAGCTATTGGGACCTCGTCCTCGCCGGCCGATCGGGGATGCAGTCAAAGGATATGGTGCTCGCCGAATGGGCGACGCACGCGGGCTTTTACAGCGTCCAGCCGGGGCGCGAATGGCGCGCGGTCGAGGATACGACGCTCGACCCAGTCATCGCGGCGCGCAAGCCCAAGCCTTTCGCCAGCTGGGCACGCGGCGAGGATTATTACAATGAGGGATCGCTGACCTGGCTCGAGGCTGACCTGCTGATCCGCCAGGCCACCAACGACGCCAAAAGCCTCGACGATTTCGCGCGCGCCTTTTTCGGCGGGCGCGAGGGTGATTGGGGACAGCACGCCTATGATTTTGACGATGTCGTCGCGGCGCTGAACGCGGTGCATCCCCATGACTGGGCGGGTTTCCTGCGCCAGCGGTTGCAGATGCCCGGACAGGTCGCCCCCGTCGCCGGGATCGAGCGCGCCGGATACCGGCTGGCGTGGCGCGACGCGCCCAATGTGTACGACCGCGACCGCATGGCGCAGGCGAAGAATTACGACCTCACCCATTCGCTGGGGATGACGATCGACAAGGACGGCATTGCGGGCGCGATCCTGTGGGACAGTCCCGCGTTCAAGGCCGACATCGTCAATGGCACCAAAATCGTCGCCGTGGATGGCACGAGCTACAGCAAAGACCGGCTGGAGGCCGCGATCCGCGCCGCCACCGACGGCAAGACGCCGGTGCGGCTGCTCGTCGAACGCGGCGGGCGCTATCGCCAGATCGATCTTGCCTATCATGGCGGGCTCCGCTGGCCGCACCTCGAAAAGGTTGGCAGCGGGCCGGACTGGTTCGACCGACTGCTGGCGCCGAGGCGGCAGCTCTAACTCCCCTCCCGCCCGCGGGAGGGGCAGCGAGACTTGCCAGCTTGCTGGCTAGTCGCAGCGGGGTGGGCAGGCGCAGCATCGCTTGCTCGCTACGCTCGCGCCCACCCCTAACCCCTCCCGCAAGCGGGAGGGGAACCAAGCTCTCACCTTCCCTCCCTCGCCCTCAGGGTCTAAGGCGCCCGGCGAATCAAAACCAAAAGGACTCCACTCTCCCATGCGCATCGACCTGATCCCCGCCGGCGACAGCCCGCCCGACAGCCTGAACGTCCTGATCGAGGTGCCGATTGGGGGCGAGCCTGTGAAGTACGAGTTCGACAAGGCGTCGGGCGCGCTGTTCGTCGATCGCTTCCTCCACACCCCGATGCGCTATCCTGCCAATTACGGCTTCGTCCCGCACACGCTGGGCGAGGATGGCGATCCGCTCGACGCGCTCGTCGTCGCGCGCTCGCCGATCGTCGCCGGCGCCGTCGTCAAGTGCCGCCCGATTGGCGTGCTGCTGATGGAAGACGATGCCGGCGGCGACGAGAAACTGCTGTGCGTTCCGGTCAACAAGACCTTCCCCTATTATGCCGATGTCGCGAGCTACACCGACATGCCGCCGATCGTGCTGCAACAGATCGAGCATTTCTTCACCCATTACAAAGATCTCGAACCCGGCAAATGGGCGAAGCTCAACGGTTGGGGCGATGTCGACGAAGCGAAGCGCATCATCGTCGAATGCGTCGAGCGCGCGAAGAAGGTCGGGTTTTAGATATAACCGTCGCCCCCGCGAAGGCGGGGGTCGCTCTCGGCGTTACGCTAGGCTGCTGGCGGCCCCCGCCTGCGCGGGGGCGACGATTGTTCGTCGTCGTCCGCCAACATCCGCACATCGGTCCGCGGATAGGGTATCCGAATCCCCGCTTCCTGGAACCGGTCCCAGATCCCCAGGAACACCTCGCCCTGGATATTGCCCAGCCCCGCTTCGGGATCGGAAATCCAGATGCGCAGTTCATGCTCGACGGCGCGTTCACCGAATGCGGTGATCCACACCGCCGGTTCGGGTTCGTCCAGGATGCGTGGGTTCGCCTTCGCCGTCTCGACGATCAGGCGCTGCGCCAGCCGCAGGTCGGCGTCATACGGCACCGGAATCCGCATCCGCACCCGCACCTCGGGGCTGGCGTAGCTCCAGTTTTCGACCGCCTGCGTCATCAGCAGCTCGTTCGGGATCAGGTGCTTTTTCCCGTCGCGGGTCACGACATTGACCGCGCGCACCCCGATCTTGGCGACGCGCCCGACATTGGGCATCCCGCCCGGCAACGTCGATCCGCCCATGCTGCTGCCATCGCCGACGACCAGCACGTCGCCGGGCTTGATCGACCGGTCCATCAACAGGATGATCCCGGCGATCAGGTTACCGACGGTTTTCTGCAACCCGAACCCGATCGCGAGGCCCGCAGCGCCCGAAAACACCGCCAGCGCGGTCAGATCGATGCCGAGCAGGTCGATGCCGAACAGCATCGCAAAGACGAACAGCGCAATCGCGATCAGCTTTTCGGTAAGAAGCCGCTGCGTCTGGTCGATGTGGGTGTTGCGGCGGAGCAGCCATTTGGTCGCGCGCAGCACGATCTTGACCGCGAGATACAGCAGGATGGCGACAACGACGGTCGAAAACAGGCTGTAGAGCGACAGGCGGTACGCGCCGACGTCGAGCCCGATCGCCTTCATCGCGATCACCATCCCGTCGAAGCCCTCGCGCAGATTGGCCGCGGCGCTCATAGCGCGGCGAATCCGCGGGTCAGGTCGGCGATCAGGTCGGTGGGGTCTTCGAGCCCGATCGACAGCCGCACCAGCGGGTCGGGGTCGGTCCATTCAGTCGCGGTGCGAATCGGGTTGCCCGGCACGACCAGGCTTTCATAACCGCCCCAGCTGAACCCGATGCCGAACAGCGCCAGCGCATCGATAAAGCGCGCCCGCGCCGCCGTGTCGGCATCCTTCAGGGTGAAGCCGAACAGCCCGCTCGTTCCGCCAAAGTCGCGCGACCAGATTGCATGACCGGGATCGCTGGCCAGCGCCGGGTGGAGGACGCGGCCGACTTCTGGCCGCGCGGCGAGCCAGTTCGCGACCGCCAGCCCGTTCGCACCGTGGCGGGCCATCCGCACGTCGAGTGTGCGCAGCCCGCGCAGCATCAGCGCGCAATCGTCGGGCGAGACCGCCTGCCCCAGCTGATACGCCGCGCTGCGCAGCCGCGGCCATACCGCTTTCGTCGCGGTCAGCGATCCCATCATCGCGTCGCTGTGGCCGCCGACATATTTGGTCAGGCTCATCATCGTCACATCGACCCCGTGCGCCAATGCGGGGAACAGCAACGGCGTCGCCCAGGTGTTGTCGAGCATTGTCAGCACCCCGCGCTCGCGCGCGACCGCCGTAATCGCGGGAATATCCTGCACCTCAAAGGTCAGGCTGCCGGGCGATTCGAGAAAGATCAGTTTCGTTTCCGGCCGGAACAGATCGGCGATGCCCGCACCGACCAGCGGGTCATAATAGGTCGTCGTCACCCCGTAGCGCGCGAGCAGCCCGTCACAAAAGGCGCGCGTCGGCTCATAAGCGCTGTCGACCATCAGCAGATGGTCGCCGGGCGCGAGCAGTGCGAGCAACCCCACCGAATTGGCCGCAACGCCCGAGGGATAGAGCAACGTCCCCGCCGCTCCCGGCTCCATATCGGTCAGCGCATCGGCGAGCGCCCACACCGTCGGGGTGCCGCGGCGACCGTAATACAGCTTGTCGTGCGTCGCATGTCCGCGCGCGTCGAGGTCGGCGATATTGTCGTAAAGGATCGTCGAGGCGCGCCACACCGGCGGATTGACCACGCCGCCGCCCAGCCGCGGATCCCCCGTCCACTCGGGCCGCCGCCCGCCCTGCACCAACCGGGTGGCGGGGCGGAGGCTCTCGTCGTCGCTTTTGCTCATCGCGCCTTGTTAGCGGAGCACCGAGCAAAATCCAGTGGCTGGGAAACACGCCCGCGCAGCGGGCCATTCATTATCTCACACAAAGCCTGTCCTGAGCGCCTGCAAGGCAGTCGAAGGGACACAAAGAGGGCGGTTCATTCGCAAACCGTGCGCGAATGAATCGCCCTCTTTGTGTCTTTGTGTGAGTGAAAATGGCGCTACGCGCGGGGGACTGAGCCGCCCCCCGCGTCACGCCGCCCGACTCAAGCGGCGCCGGTTGCCTTCGGTGTCGCCGGGTCGGCGCCCCATTCGGTCCAGCTGCCGTCATACACCGCGACATCGTCCTTGCCGAGCAGGTGCGCGCCGAATGCCACAACGGTTGCGGTCATGCCGCTGCCGCAGGTCGCAACGAGCGGCTTGTCGAGGTCGATTCCCGCGGCGTCGAACGCCGCCTGCAAATCATCGCCACGCTTCCACGTGCCGTCGGCGTTGAACAGCGCGCTGTGCGGCAAGCTGCGCGAGCCCGGGATATGCCCCGGCGCCACGCCCGGACGCGGATCGCGCTCTTCGCCGGTGAACCGCGCCGCGGGGCGCGCATCGACGACCTGTTCGGCGCCGCTGTCGACATTCGCCAGCATCTGATCCTTGGTTCGCACCGCCTTGGCATCGCGCCACACGGTGAAATGACGGTGGCGCAGCGTCTGCTTGCCCATTTCCAGCGCGCGGCCCTCAGCCTTCCATTTGGCAAGCCCGCCGTCGAGCAGCGCAACATCATGCGCGCCGAACAGTTTGAGCAGCCACCACGCGCGCGCCGCGCTTTTCAGCGGGCTATCGTCGTACAGTACGATGCGGCTGCCATCACCCAGTCCCAGCGATTGCATGCGGCTGGCGAATTTTTCGGCGGGCGGCGCCATATTGTCGACGGCGTTCGACGCGTCGGTCAGCTCGGCCAGGTCCATGAATACCGCGCCCGGGATATGCCCCGCCTCATATTCGCCGCGCGCATCGCGGCCCGCGTCGTCCATGAATTTCGTCGCGTCGACGACCCGCAGGTCCGACGCCCCCAGTTCGCGTTCCAGCCAGTCGGTTGAGACCAAGGCGTCCATGTCATGCTCCTGTTGCGACCGATCGGAACTTTACCCGTCCCTTCGCCGGTCATCCTGCGCCGTTCTTTCCGGGGAGGCCAAGCCTATGCCCCGCCGTGCTCTTTTTCAAGCACGGTGGCGCTGTGCCTCAGCCCATGCTGCGCTGCAACAATAATTCGCGGTTCGCCACCGCGTCGCGCGATTCTATTGGGCGCGCTTGATCGCGGTCGCACGCGCACCCGGCGCATCGACCTGATAGGATGGGCGGTCGAGCGGCAACGGCGCCAGCTTGTCGCTCGCCCCCGTCCCCTGTTCGCGGCCCAGCACGAAACTCCCGGCATTCTGGCCGAAAGCCTCACCCTCGCCATCCCAATGATAGGTGACGTCGAACGCGATCACCGGCACCAGCATCGGTTTGCCGCCGATCATCAGCGGTTCGATCGCGGCGCGCGGCAGCATGACTTCGGTCGACAATTCCTCGCCCGCCCCGGCATCGAGCGTCATATCATCGCGCAGCACGCTGCCCCCCGCCCCGTCAAAGAAACGGCTCAGCACCGGCTCGGGCATCGCCGAGCCCTGGTTGAGCGCGATGCGGACCATCAGGCCGGTCGCGGGCATGATGCCCTGGTTGATCAGGTGGAGCGAGAAAGCGACCACGACATGATCGGGGGCAAAGCGGATGCCGCGAATATCGAGCGCCATGCCGACCACCGCGCGGCGTTCGCCCGCGGCGCGATTGACCAGCGGCGACGCGGGGCGTGGCGTCGGCGGCGCGGGAACGCGCTCCGGCGTCGGCGTCGGCGCGGGCGGCGTCGCGGCGCGCGGCGCGGGCCGCGGGGGGACCGGACGCGGCGCGTCGGCGACGGCATCGTCAACCCGGCCCGCCAGCGCCGGACGGCGGCGCCAGTACCAAAGCCCGGCGCCCAGCGCGGCGAGCACCGCGAGCGCCCAGGCCCACAGCGGCGTGTCCGACGACCCTCCATCGGGCGCCGCGACGGCTGCGGTATCGTCGGCTTCGGGCGCGGCCGCGAGTGGCGGTGCCGCAACCTCGGGGACCGTCGTTTGCAGCGGCGGCAGGTCGGCGGCGCCCTGCCTCGGCGAATCGGGCACCGCATCCGCAGTCGCGGGCGGCACCTGCGCCGTCTGTGCGGGTGCGGGTGCCGGGTCGCGCCGGGCCGGAGCCGGGGCGGGCGATGCCCCTGTCGTCGTGGTCGGTTGGGTCGGGGTCACGCGCGGCGGGGTCGCGGGCGCGGTCTGCGTCGGCGCGGGTGCGGGCGTCGGGGCTGGCGACGGGGCGCGATTGTCGTTGGGGCCAACCGGCGGCAGGCCGTTGTCCGACGGACCCTGCACCCCGGGGGTCCGGCCGTCATTGGCGGGCGGCAGGCGAAAGATCGACGATGGCGCCGGGGTCGGCGCGGGCGATTCGGTCTGCTGCGCGGCGATCGGCGCCGCTGCACCGACCGCGATCATCGCAGCCGCCAGCGGCAAAGCCGCCTGCCACCGTCCCTGCCGAAATTTCCGCACCGTCATTGAAATGTCCGCGATCCCAAACTGCTGATATGCTAGCGGCGCCACTGAATCGGCGCTGAACCGGGCCATCCACGGGATGACAGCGGCCGCGCGCGTCCCTAGATGGTTTCGATGACCGATTCTACCCCCGCGCCGCTCGCGCCGAAACATCTTGGCCAGTCGAGCGACCTTCCTGCCGCACCCGAAGCGGCGATTCTCGACTATGTGCCGAACCCGCGCGCGGGCGAGCTTTATCTGGTCCGATTCGCCGCGCCCGAATTCACTTCGCTCTGTCCGGTCACCGGCCAGCCCGATTTCGCGCATCTCGTCATCGACTATGCCCCCGGCGAAACGATCGTCGAATCGAAAAGCCTGAAGCTGTTCCTCGGCTCGTTCCGCAACCATGCCGGCTTCCACGAGGATTGCACGGTGGGCATCGGGCGCCGCCTCTTCGACGAAATGCAGCCGCGCTGGCTGCGCATCGGCGGCTATTGGTATCCGCGCGGCGGCATCCCGATCGACGTCTTCTGGCAGTCGGGACCGCCGCCCTCGGGCCTGTGGCTGCCCGATCAGGGCGTTGCCCCTTATCGCGGGCGGGGATGATTATTCATCTTTCCGTCACAAAATATTGACATTAGTGTCAGCGATATGACCGCCGCCTCGCTCCCGCACGACCACGCCATCGCCGTCGGTTCCGACCAGATCGATTTCATGGGCCACGTCAACAACGCCCATTATCTCAGCTGGGTTCAGGAAGCGGTGCTGTCGCACTGGCGCCACATCGCGCCGCCCGAAGCGGTGGCGCAGCATCTGTGGGTCGCGCTGAAGCACGAGATCACTTACCGCCGCCCCGCCTTCCTCGACGACCAGGTCATCGCGACCGTCATCCTCGAAAAGGTCCAGGGCGCGCGCGCCTTTTACGAAACGATCATCAAGCGCGGCGAGGACGTGCTGGCCGAGGTCAAATCGAGCTGGTGCTGCATCGACGCCCAGACGCTGCGCCCGGCGCGCCTCGCAAGCGATGTCATCGCGCGGTTTTTTCCGGGCGAGAAGATTTAGGACCCCGCACATCTGCCTTGGTGGAAAGCGGACATCCAGTTCTCGTCATGCTGAACTTGTTTCAGCATCCATAGCCCGGCCTCTCATCCAGCGCTGCGCCAGACGGAAACGGCAGGCCATGGCCCTGAGCCAAGTTCAGGGTGACGATTGGAAACGAGGCTGGCTGTTAGTCAGCTGCCCCCGACAAGCTCTGCCCATTCCTCTGCCGTTCTCGGTTGCTCGTCCATGCTTTTGACGCCCTCTGGAATGATGATCCAACTTTGCTTGCTACGCACCCACAAATGCGCGACGGGAATGATGTCGGCGCTCAAATCCAGCGTCCCGCATCGCAGCGACGCAAAGCCCGGCCGCGTACTGTTCTCGGCAAAGATGCGCGCCTTGCACACGCTGCATCCCCAAATCGACGAAGCCGCTCCGCTGGGCTGCGTGAACACCCCCTCGTCGAGCTCGCCTTCGATGCTAAGGTCCGGCCGCGCAAACAACATATGCTCGCTAAACGCGCTGCCTGTGCGCGACTGACAGTCGGTGCAATGGCACGCGTAGGGCAGGAAACGAAACCCCTCCTTCAAAGTGTAACGCACGGCGCCGCACAGGCACCCACCGGTCAACTCTCCCTTCATGCCCCCGCTCCCTCGGTCACGCCGCCGCAAACCGGATCGGCAGCCGCTTCAGCCCGCCGACAAACACCGACTCCACCCGCGCCGGTTCACCCGTCAGTTCCAGCGATTTGATCCGCGGCAGCAATTCCTCCATCAAGATCCGCATCTCCATCCGCGCCAGATGCTGGCCCAGGCACACATGCGCCCCGAAACCAAAGGCGATCTGCTGATTCTTCTCGCGATCGGGATTGAACGCAAACGGATCGCCAAACACCTCTTCGTCGCGGTTGGCCGACACATAGTTGAGCATCAGCCAGTCGCCCTCGCGGATCGTCTGCCCGCCGATCTCGACATCTTCCCTGGCGCTGCGCATGAAATGCTGGACCGGGGTGGTCCAGCGGATCGCTTCCTCGATCAACCCCGCCTTGTCGGTCTCGGCGTCGCGAAAGCGCTCGAACAACGCGGGGTTCTTCGCCAGCTCCATGATCGCCCCCGCGGTCGAAGCGCTGGTCGTGTCGTGCCCCGCGGTCGCGACGATCATATAATAGCCCGACATTTCGCGATCGGGGATCTGCTCGCCGTTGATCGTCGCATTGGCGATCACCGTCGCGATATCCTCGCGCGGGTTGGCGCGCCGCTCGGCGGTCAGCGCGCCAAAGTAATTTTCGAAATCGGCGATGACATAGTTGAGCATCGCGATCGCCTGCTCGGCGCTGGTGATCGCCTCGCGGCTGCGGTTCAGTTCGGGGTCGGTCGGGCCGAACAATTGCTGCGTCAGCATCAGCATCCGCGGCTCGTCTTCGGGCGGCACCCCCAAAATGTCCATGATGACGCGCAGCGGATAGTGCGCCGCGACGTCGCGGGCAAAATCGCATTCCCCGCCCGCTGCCAGCATCTGGTCGACGGTTTCGCGGGCGATCTGCCGGATGCGATCTTCAACGATCTTCAGGTTTTTCGGCATGAACCAGCTCTGCGTCAGCAGCCGGCATTTCATATGGTCGGGCGCGTCCATCTGGACCAGCGAGCGGATCAGGTGGCCGTCATTGTTCGGGGTCGCGGCGCGCGCCAGCGCCTCGCCGTCGCGGTTGGTCAGCACCGTCGGGCGGATGCCGTTCGCAAAACGCTGCGGATCGCGGCTGATCGCCATGATGTCGGCGTGGCGGGTAACGAGCCAGAAGGGGTCGTGGTCATGGTTCTCCGCGACCGCCAGCGGCGCATTGGCGCGCGCCCAGGCGAGCTGCTCGTGCAGCGCTTCCCACTGGCCGTATGCGACGGGGTCGACGACGGCGGCGGCTACCTCTCCAGGCAATATCGGTTTTGTCATGAAACTTATGCTGCCGCGATTCGGGGGGCTTGTCGAGGGGGCAAGCGCCGGAAGCCCCTTCCCCCTTGATGGGGGAAGGATACGCAGCCTTATCGCGAAGCGATTAGGCGAAGTTGGATGGGGGTGACGGTGCGTCCGTGCACTGTCGCTTCCGGTCGAGAGCACACCCCCACCGCTGCAACTAGCGAACAAGTTCGCAAGTTTCGCTGCCTCCCCCATCAAGGGGGAGGAAGAAGAGGCAATGCGGCGCTATTCCGCAACCGCGGGCGCGCCCGCTGGCATCGCGCTGGCCCATTCGGCGCGGGCCTTGCGGATCATCGCCTTTAGCGCGTCGGCATGGCGCTGCCATGCGGCGGTGGTGTGCGCGCTCCACGCATCGCCGGCTGCGGCGCCCAGTTCGGCCACCGTCATATCGATAAAGGCATCATATTCGGCGATCGGCAGCGCGCCATAGCTGCGGTGGGTGAACACCAGTTCGGCGACCAGCGGCCACACCCAGGTCTCGCCCTGCGCCAGCCCCAGCATCATCTGCAACGTCTCGTCGGTCATCCGCCGCGATGCGGCGTCGACCGAAATGAAGCTGGCGCGACGCTCGGGATAGGCGGCGAAGAAGCGCTCGAACAGCGGAATGCGAATGTCGATGCCCGCGTCGGCGACGGCGATCAGGCTCGCCTCCATCGTCGCGGCATCGGCCTCACTCACTTGAACAAGCTGCCCAAAATCCCGCGCATCAGCTGGCCGCCCAGCTTGCCCGCAACCTGCCGCCCGATGCTTGTCGCCGCCGAACGCGCCGCCGACTGCACCATTTTCTCGGTCATCGACGGCTTCGCCGCCTCGCGCGCCGCCGCCTTTTCCAGCCGCAGCCGCTCGCGTTCTTCGGCGGCCTTCACCTTCGCCGCTTCCTTGGCGGCAATCGCCGCCTGCTTGTCGGCCTCGGCCTGCGCCTTGGCCTCGATCGCCGCGGCCTGCGCCTGCTCGGCCTTGGCGGCGAGCAGCTCTTCGGCGCTTTCGCGGTCAACGACGGTGTCATATTTGCCCTCGACCGGCGAGATCGACTTGATGATCGCGCGCTCCTTGGCATCGAGCGGCCCGGCGCGCGAGCAGGGCGGCTTGATCAGCGTACGCTCGACCGGGGACGGCGCGCCGTCGGGCATCAACAGCGACACCAAGGCTTCGCCGACCTTCAGCTCGGTGATCTCGCGGGCGACATCGACCTTGGGATTGGGGCGAAAGGTGTCGGCGGCGGCCTTCACCGCCTTCTGGTCGCGCGGGGTGAAGGCGCGCAGCGCGTGCTGGACGCGATTGCCGAGCTGACCCGCGACATCTTCGGGAATGTCGATCGGGTTTTGCGTCACGAAATACACCCCGACGCCCTTCGAGCGGATCAGGCGCACGACCTGTTCGATCTTTTCGGTCAGCGCGGGCGGCGCGTCGTCGAACAACAGATGCGCCTCGTCAAAAAAGAACACGAGCTTGGGTTTGTCGGGGTCGCCGATTTCGGGCAGCGTCTCGAACATTTCGGACAGCAGCCAGAGCAGGAAGGTCGCATAGAGCTTCGGGCTCGCCATCAGCTTGTCGGCGGCGAGGATATTGACATAGCCGCGGCCGTTGTCGTCGCAGCGGATCATGTCGTGAATGTCGAGCGCGGGTTCGCCAAAGAAATGCGCGCCGCCTTGGCTTTCGAGCGTCAGCAACTGGCGCTGGATCGTGCCGACGGTCGCCTTCGACACATTGCCATATTTGGTCGTCAGCTCGTCGGCATTCTCCGCGCACCAGGCGAGCATCGCCTGCAAATCGCCGAGGTCGAGCAGCAGCAGATTCTGTTCGTCGGCAACACGGAACGCGATCGCGAGCACGCCCTCCTGAACTTCGTTGAGCCCCATCAGCCGCGCGAGCAGCAGCGGTCCCATTTCCGAAATCGTCGTGCGAATGGGATGCCCCTGTTCGCCGAACAGGTCCCAGAAGATCACCGGATTGTCGCGATACGCCCATTCGCTGTCGCCAATCTCGGCCGCGCGCGCGGCAAAGATGTCGTGCAGCTTCGACATCGGGCTCCCCGCCATCGCCATCCCGGCGAGGTCGCCCTTCACATCGGCGACGAACACCGGGACGCCGACCGCCGAGAACCCCTCGGCCAGCCCCTGCAAGGTCACCGTCTTGCCCGTCCCCGTCGCCCCGGCGATCAGCCCGTGCCGGTTCGCGCGTTTCAGCACCAGCGACTGCCGCGGCCCGTCCGCCGCGCCGCCGCCGCCAAGGCCGATATAGATTTCACTCGCCGTGCTGCCGTCGCTCACCCGCTGTCCTCCATTTTTGGTCCGTTCAAAGGTCTAGAATGGCATGGCAGGTCAGGCAATCGCCAAACGGGTGCACGCGCCGATGCGAAACGGCGCGAGAATCGCGCGAAGCAAATAATTCGCAGCCGCTGATCCGCCCCGTGGCGCAGCCATGGGGAGATGGCAGCGCGAAGCGCTGACGGAGGGGCAATGGCGCTGCCGTCGCTAAGCCCCTCCACCATCCCCGCTTTCGCCGGGACGGTCCCCCTCCCCATCGCTACGCGACAGGGAGGACGTTCTCTTCCTCGTCACCGCGGATCCCGGATCAAGTCCGGGATGACGATGGTCTGGAAACGACCGATGGCGGATATAGCCGATCCTCCCCCACCGGGGGAGGGGGACCACCCGAAGGGTGGTGGAGGGGCACAGGCGGTTTACGTGGCGCCGGACAAAAGCACTCCTTCAACGGCGACCGTTCGGCGGTGCACTATCGCACCGGCCAGGCAAACCTATGGTCCCCCTCCCCGTGCCGGGGAGGACCGGCACCGTCCGCTCCCCACCCCAAAACCGCCGCCCATCACCCCATGATGAACGCGTTCAGCTTGTTCCCATCCGGATCGCGGAAATAGCCCGCGTAAAAGCCATCGCCGCGCGGTCCCGGCGGGCCTTCGCAGGTGCCGCCATTGGCGAGCGCAATGTCGTAGAGGCGCTGGACCTGATCCTTGTCCTTCGCCTCCAGCGCCACCATCACACCATTGCCGACGCTCGCGGCATTGCCGTCGAATGGCTTGGTGAGCCCGATGCCCGCCGCGCCGCCCGGCTTGCCCCAGGCGATGAAGGTGTCGAATTCCATCATCCGCGGGGTGTCCAGCTCGGCGGCGATCGCGTCATAAAAACCGCGGCTTTCGCCAGGTCGTTCGTTCCCAGCGTTACATAACCGATCATTGCCATCTCCCGATTCGGATTTAGGAGAACAAAATAAGAACATAATCTCCATCTTGTCAAGCAAAAAGGGCGCCGGATCCGCGATCCGACGCCCTTTTTTGACCGCAGAACGCGCGTCTTACTTGACGCGCACCGCGATGAACGCCGACGGATTGCCGCGGCGCAAAATCTCCAGCAGCACCGCGTCGCGCCCGGCGCGCTTGGCATCGGCCACCGCCTTCGCCAACGCGTCGCTGGTCGCCACCGGCACCCGGTTGGCGCTCAGGATCACGTCGCCGCGGCGCAGCCCCTTGCGCCCCGCATCGCTGTTCGCCGACGCGGCGCCGATCACCAGCCCCTTGGTCCCGGCATCGACCCCGACCGCGCGCGCGATGTCGGGGGTGACGACCTGCACCGCCAGCCCGAGCGATTCCTGGATCGCCTTGTCGGCCGCGCCGGTCGCATCTTCCGGCATCGTCTGTTCTTCTTCGGGGTCGAAATTGGTTCCGGCCAGCTCTTCCTCGGGCGGACGGGTGCCGACCAGCACGTTCAGCGTCATCGGCTTGCCGTCGCGGATGATCTCGAGCGGGATGCGCGTCCCCGGCTTGGTGTTCGACACGATGTACGACAGCGTCTGCTGCGGCGTGACCTCCTTGCCGTTGACCTTGGTCACCACGTCGCCGCGGCGCAGCCCGGCCTTTTCGCCCGCCTGCCCCGGTTCGATACGCTGGATGAACTCGCCGCGATCCTTGGGTAGGCCCAGCGCCGCCGCCAGATCCTCGTCGACCGGCGCGATGCCAATGCCGAGGTAACCGCGCTGCGGACGCTCGCCGGCGCGCAGCGCGTCGATTACGGGAATCGCCGCTTCGGCAGGGATCGCAAAGTTGACGCCGATGTTGGCGCCGACGGGCGAGATCAGCATGTTGTTGATGCCGACGACATTGCCCTGCAAATCGAACAGCGGGCCGCCCGAATTGCCGCGGTTGATCGCGGTATCGGTCTGGATATAGCGGTCATAGGCGCCGGTCTGGCCGATGCTGCGCTGCACCGCCGAGATGATCCCCGCGGTCACCGTCGAGCCGAGGCCGAGCGGGTTGCCGATCGCCACCACCCAATCGCCGACGCGCGCGCGGCTGCTGTCGGCGAATTTCACGAACGGCAGGCCGGTCGCGTTGATCTTGAGCAGCGCGAGGTCCGACGCGGCGTCGCGGCCGACGATCGTCGCCTTATACTCGCGCTGGTTGGTCAGCGTCACGGTGACTTCGTTCACCGCCTCGCCGCGCGGGCCGCCCGAAATCACATGGTTGTTGGTGACGATATAGCCGTCGGCCGAAATCAGGAATCCCGAACCGCCGCCCTGCTGTTCCTGCGTGATCGGCTCGCGCGTCCCGGCAAAGGGGTTGAGCCGGACGCCCAGCGTCACATTCTGCTTGGTCGAGATATTGACCACCGCGGGCTGCAATTGTTCGACCAGATCGGCAAAGCTTTCGGGCGCCCCCGACCGCGGCACGACCTTGGCGATTTCGCTCTGCTCATTCTGCGCGACCTGCGCGCCCACCGGCGATTGGGTGACCAGCGCCAGCGCGGTGCCACCCGCCAGCAAGGCCGAAGTGATGCCATAAACATAACGCACGATCGATAATCCTCTTCTCTTCGGAAAACTCACTACCCCGGCCGCGATGGTCTGCGGCGAGGCGGCTGAACGCCAATTGAACATGAACGGGCGCTTTCGGTTCCATTCACCGGCGCACCCGGCCCGATCAACCGCCGCTGAAACGCTTCAGATATTCATTGTCGGGCGACATGATGATCGACGTCCCGCCCTGGTTGTTCTCGCCCAGGAAGGTCTGGCGATAGCTCTGCATCGCGCGATAGAAATCATAGAATTCGGGATCCTTGCCAAAGCTGGCGGCATAGATGCGCGCGGCTTCACCATCGGCGTTACCGCGGATGATCTGCGCTTCCTTTTGCCCCTCGGCGCGGATCGCGGTGGCCTCCTGCTGACGCGCGGTGCGCATGCGGTTGTACGCCGCCTCCAGCGTCGCGCCTTCGGGCAGGTCGGCGCGCTTGATCCGCACGTCGATGACTTCGGCGCCGTATTTGTTCGCCTCGCGGTTCAGCGCGACCTGGATATTATCCATCACCGCGCCGCGCTCAGGCGACAGCAAGGTGGCAAAGGTGCGCTTGCCGAGCTCGTTGCGCAGCGACGAGCCCAGGATCGTTGCCAGCTGCTGCTGCAGCCGCTCCTCGGTGCGGATCGCGGTGTACATCCGTACCGGGTTGGTGATGCGAAAGCGCGCAAAGGCGTCGACCTGCAAGCGTTGCTGGTCGGTCGACAGCACCTGCTGGCGCTCCATGTTCACGCCCATGATGCGCTTGTCGATGTATTGGATGCCGTCGGTGAACGGAACACGCAGGACAAGGCCCGCGCCCGAGGCGCCGAAATCCTCGTTCGGCTTGTACCGGTTCACGGTGCGCTCGATCTCGCCGAAGCGCAGGATCAGCGCCTGCTTGTCCTCGGGGACGATCGCCAGCGACTGCGACAGGATGACGAGCAGCGCGACGATGCCGACGAGCAGGCGCACGGGGTTCTGGAGCAGCGAATTGAACATCATTCGCCTCCCTTCGTCGCCGCGGCCGGCGGGGTCGCCGCGATCCGTTTCTGCACCTCGTTGAGCGGCAGATAGGGGGTCACCCCGCGCGCTTCGACGACCGTCTTGTCGACGTTCGACAACACATTCTCCATCGTTTCATAATAAAGCCGCTTGCGGGTTACCCCCGGTGCCAGCCGATATTGTTCGTAAATCTGGTCAAACGCCGCGGTGTCGCCGCGGGCGCGCTCCAGCACCTGTTGCTGA
Organism: Sphingopyxis sp. EG6; assembly: GCF_003609815.1. NCBI lineage: Bacteria > Pseudomonadati > Pseudomonadota > Alphaproteobacteria > Sphingomonadales > Sphingopyxidaceae > Sphingopyxis > Sphingopyxis sp. EG6. Next base: position 100,157 of record NZ_AP017603.1, on the reverse strand, counting down.
TAGGCGCGCGACAGGTTGATCGCCGATTCGCGCTCCTGAAGCGCCGCCGTCACTTCCTTGAATGCTTCGTCGACCTGGCTCGGCGGATCGGCCTGACGGATCGCGATGCCCTGGATCGACACCCCGGCGCGATACTGGTTGAGCAGCTCCTGCATGCGTTGCTGGACCTGCGCCTCGATCTCGACGCGGCCGGGGCCGATCGCATCGGTCAGGTTGAAATTGGCGACGGTGGCGCGCATCGCGCTTTCGGCGACCTCGCGGATCGTGCCCTCGGGATCGGCGAGCTGGAAAAAGAACAGCTCGGGGTCGCGCACCGACCAGCGCACTTCATACGCCAAGTCGACCAGGCTCTGGTCGCGGGTCAGCACGAAATTCTCGTCGGTCGCGTTGGGCGAACCGACCGGCATGGTGCGGATCGCGCGCACGTCCTCCAGCCGGATGCGCTCGATCGGCGCCGGCCAGGTAAATTTCACGCCCGGACCCACGGTGCGCGAATAGCTGCCGAGCCGGGTGACGACGCCCTCCTTTTCGGGCGGCACGATGTGGAACGACGAAAAGATCACCCACAGCACGACCGCGGCGAGGACGCCCCATTTCCAGAATTTCGCCGAATCGCCCAGATCGAACTGGCTGCCGCCGCCCGAACCGCCGCCGCCAAAACCGCCGCGGCCCTTGCGCAGCAGCTCGTCGAGCGCCGAGGGGCCGCGCGGCTTGCGGCCGCGATTGATATCGATCGGGTCGGGGGTGACCCACGGGTTACGCGGGCCGGGCTTTTTGCCGTCGCCCGAACCGTCACCGTCGCCGCCGCCCTTGGGGCCATTGCCCCACGGGCTGTTCGCCATCAGGCTGATCGCCTCGAAAAATTGCCGCAATCCCCTCGGGCTGCGGCGTCCGATATTGCCGTCGATTTTCTCGTTCATAACGCTTTTATAGGGGCGGCGCGCGCGATTAACAGGGGGTGCGCGCGAAAATGGCTGGCATTCGGGTGCGCGATGCCTATCTGCCGCGGACATGACCGACCACAGCACCGATCTCGCCCGCCTGTCCGATACCGCCGCCGCGCTCAGCGATGGCCGCACCTCGGGGCTGCGCCTGCTCGACGACAACGGATTGCTGGCGGTCGTGCTCGACGTGTCGGGGCTGGCGGCCGAGGACCGCAAGCCGCTCGAGGACAAGCTGCGCGCTGGCCTGCTCGCCGAGCCGGGGGTGAGCGAGGTCCGGATCGCGATGACTGCCGAACGCAAGGCGATGACGATCATTGCGGTCGGCAGCGGCAAGGGCGGGGTCGGCAAATCGACCCTCGCCGCGAACCTCGCGGTCGCGCTCCAGCGTCGGGGCGTCAAGGTCGGGCTGGTCGACGCCGACATCTATGGGCCGTCACAACCAAGATTGATGGACAGCGAAGGCGTCAAACCCGAAGCGCGCGGGTCGAAACTGGCCCCCGTTCCCAATGCCTATGGCGTCCCGATGCTGTCGACCGGTCAGATTGCGGCGCCGGGGCAGGCGATCGCGTGGCGCGGCCCGATGGCGGGGCGCGCGCTCGAACAGCTGGTCGATGCCAGCTGGGGCGACATCGACACGCTCGTCGTCGACCTGCCCCCCGGCACCGGCGACGTCCAGCTGACGATGATCCAGAAACACAAGCCCGCGGGCGCGGTGATCGTGTCGACGCCGCAGGATCTGGCGCTGATGGACGCAACGCGCGCGGTCAGCCTGTTCGAACAGGCCAATGTGCCGATCATCGGCCTCGTCGAAAACATGGCGGGCTACGCCTGCCCGCATTGCGGCGAGGTCAGCGAGCCGTTCGGCAGCGGCGGCGCCGAGGCGGCGGCGGCGACGATGGGCCTCGACTTCCTCGGCCGCATCCCGCTATCGATGGGCATCCGCCTCGCCAGCGACGGCGGGGTGCCGCCCACCGCCGGAACCGATCCCGCCGGTGAGCCATTCCATGCGATAGCGGCAAAGGTCGCGGCATGGCTCGACGCACGAAAGGGCAAATGATGGCGATCAACGACGAAAGCGAAATCCGCGACCTGCTCGGCCAGAAACGCCGCATTGCGGTAGTCGGCGCCTCGCCTAACCCGGCGCGCGCCTCGAACGTTGTGCTCGCCTTTCTGGTCGCACAAGGCCATGACGTGATCGCGGTCAACCCCGGCCATGCCGGCAAGACGATCCACGGCGCCCCCGTCGTCGCGACGCTGGCCGACGTCGAGCCCCCCGCCGAGGTCGTCGACATCTTCCGCAACAGCGACGACGCCGGCGCAGCGGTCGACGAAGCGATCGTCCACGGCGCGAAGGCGGTGTGGATGCAGCTCGGCGTCATCAACGACGCCGCGGCGAAGCGCGCCGATGCGGCGGGGCTGACCGTGGTGATGGACCGCTGCCCGAAGATCGAGATTCCGCGGCTGGGGTTGCTGAAGTGAAAACCACGCTGACCCTTGCCGCTGCCGTCGCGTTGACGGGCTGCGCGACAACCCCCGCCGCTAGCAATCTGCAGGATCAATTTTTCTCGGCGCTGACCGCGCATTGCGGCAAGGCCTATGCCGGCAAACTCGCCAGCAATCAGGATGCCGATGCCGATATGCGCGGCAGGGCGATGGTGATGCACGTCCGCGGCTGCACCCCTGACCGGATCGAAATCCCCTTTCATATCGAAGGACTTGGCCCGGACGGCGGCTGGGACCGTTCGCGCACCTGGGTCATCACCCGGACCACCACCGGCCTGCGCCTCAAACACGACCATCGCCACGCCGACGGCAGCAAGGACGAGCTGACGATGTACGGCGGCGACACCGCCGACGCCGGAACGGCGACGCGCCAGGCCTTTCCGGTCGATGCCGAATCGATCGCGCTGTTCACGCGGACGGGACGCAGCGTGTCGAACACCAACATCTGGTCGGTCGAAACGACCGCCGACGCCTTCACCTATGGCCTCAGCCGCGAAGGCCGCGATTTCCGCGTGACTTTCGATTACCGCCAGCCGGTCGCGCCACCACCGGCGCCCTGGGGTTGGTAACAATGATCCTCCCTGTGGCGAAGCCATGGGGAGGTGGCAGCGCGAAGCGTTGACGGAGGGGCAATGGCGCTAACGTCACGGCCCCTCCACCCCTTGCTTCGCAAGCGGTCCCCCTCCCCATGGCTTCGCCACAGGGAGGATGGCATTGCACCAAAAGCCTTTGCCACGCCGACTCCCCCCGCTTATCAGCATTACCGATGGTGGGCATTCGCGACACGGCTCTGAAAAACAAATCGCGCCTGCCGCAGGTCAGCCGCCGCCAGATGCTGGTCGGTGCCACCGCGGCGGGCGGGCTGGCGATCGCGTGGAGCCTGTGGCCGCGCGAATATCAAACGAACCTGACCGCCGCCCCCGACGAGCATGTCTTCAACGCCTTCCTCAAGATCGGCGACGATGGGCATGTCAGCGCGATCGTCCCGCAATGCGAGATGGGGCAAGGCGTCACGACGCTGCTGCCACAGATCATGGCCGACGAACTTGGTGCCGACTGGCGGACGATCGCGGTCGAAACCGCGCCGATCAGCCCGCTCTATACCAACACCTTGCTGGTCGACGAGGATAGCGGCCTGTTCATGCCGCGCACCGGCGTCCCCGATTTCGTCGCCGACGTGCGCGGCTGGGCGCGGCGCGAATGGGCGGTGCGTCACGCGGTGATGCTGACCGCCAACAGCTCGTCGGTGCGGATGTTCGAGGGGCCGTGCCGCGCCGCCGCGGCGCAGGCGCGGGCGCTGTTGATGATGGCCGCCGCGGCGCGCTGGGACGCCGATTGGGAGGATTGCGATACGCAGGATGGCTTCGTCATCCTCGGCAAGCAGAAACTGCGCTTTGGCGAAGTCGCCGCCGCCGCCGCGTTGCTCGAACCACCCGCCGAACCCGTCTATCGCGCCAGCAGCGGCGACCCGCTCTATGGCAAGGAACTGACGCGGCTCGACCTGCCCGCAAAGGTCGACGGGTCGGCGAACTATGCCGGCGATATCCGCCTTCCCGACATGGTATTCGCCGCGATCCGCCAGGGACCGGTCGGCGCGACCCGCCTCAAAAGCATCAACCGCAAGGCAGGCATGGCGGCGCCCGGTCTGCTCTATGTCGTTACCCATGACCGCTGGGTGGCGACCGTCGCGCGCAACTGGTGGGCGGCCAACCGCGCGCTCGACCGTTTTGCGCCGGTGTTCGAGACCGCGGGGACGCCCGTGTCGACCGACCGCATCGATGCCGCGCTCAAACAGGCCTTGAAGGACGGCGGTTATCGGATGTCGCACAAGGGTGACATCGCCGAAGCGATGACCGGGCGCAACCGCATCACCGCCGAATATGCGGTCGCGCCCGCGCTGCACGCCCCCATCGAGACGCGCAGCGCCACCGCTGCCCCCGACGGTGCGCGGCTGCGCGTCTGGGTCGCAACGCAGGCACCCGCGCAGTGCCGCGATGCGATCGCGGCGGCAACCGGACTGTCGCCCGGCGATGTGGTGCTGTTCCCGATGATGGCGGGCGGATCGTTCGACGCCTGCCTTGACCACAGCGTCGCGGTGCAGGCGGCGATCATCGCGTTGCAGATCAAACGCCCCGTCCAGCTGGCCTGGTCGCGCGCCGAAGAGATCATGCGCCTGCCGCCCCGCGCACCGGTGCGCGCCCGGATGAGCGCGACGCTGAACGCCGCGGGTGGGATCGACGCGCTGGTGACGCGGATCGCGGTGCCGCCGACCAACCACGAGGTCCGCGCCCGGCTGTTCGACAATGTCCCCGCCGACGTCGCCCAGCGCGCCGCGGTCGGCAGCGCCGACGCCGCTGCGGTCGAAGGCGCGGCAACCAGCTATGCCATCCCCCACCATGCGGTCGATCATTGCCCCGCCGACATCGGGCTGCCGACCGGGCGCTGGCGCGGCAATGCCGACAGCTACACCGCCTTTTTCACCGAATGTTTCGTCGATGAAATGGCCACGCGCGCCGGAACCGACGGCTTGTCCTATCGCATGGCGATGCTCGGCGACGCGCCGCTGCTCGCGCGCTGCCTGCTGACCGCGACCAGCCTCGGCGGCTGGGAAGGCGGCGTGTCGGGGACCGCGCAGGGGCTGGCGTGCCACAGCATGCGTGGCAGCCATATCGCGCTGATGGCGACCGCGCGGCAGAGCGACAAGGGCTTGCAGGTCGAACAATTGGTCGCGGTCGTCGACGCCGGGCGCCTCGTCAATCCGGCGGTCGCGCGGCAACAGATCGAGGGCGGGTTGATCTTCGGCCTCGCCGCCGCGGTCGGCGCGACCACCGATTATGCGGGCGGCGTCGCGACCGCGCGCAAGCTCGGCCAGCTTGGCCTGCCGGGCCTGTCGCAAACCCCGCAGATCCTCGTCGAATTCGTCGACAGTGACCGCGAACCCGGCGGCCTCGGCGAAATCGCCGTGCCCGTCGTCGCGCCCGCGATCGCCAATGCGATGTTCGCCGCGACCGGCCGCCGCATTCGCCGCCTGCCCCTCTCGGCGCAGCCCCTATGACCCCGCCCCCTGATCACCCGCCCGTCGCTGCGCCGTGCATCGGCGTGCTGCTCGTCAACCTCGGCACCCCCGATGCGCCCGATCCGCCCTCGGTGCGGCGCTATCTGGCCGAGTTTCTGTCCGACCGCCGCGTCGTCGAAATCCCGCAAATCCTGTGGCAACCGATCCTGCGCGGCATCATCCTGACCACCCGGCCAAAGAAATCGGCGCACGCCTATGCGCAGGTGTGGACCGACGAAGGCTCGCCGCTCGCCGCGATGACCCGCGCCCAGAGCGCCGCGTTGCAGGCGGCGTTCGGCGAAGATGTGCGGGTCGCTTATGCGATGCGCTATGGCAATCCCGCGATCGGCCCGGCGATCGACGCGCTGGCCGCGGCGGGATGCCAGCGCATCCTGATCGCACCGCTGTATCCGCAATATTGCGCCGCGACGACGGCTACGGTGGTCGACGCCGTGGGTAGCCACCTCAAAACGCTGCGCTGGCAACCCGCGCTACGCTACCTGCCGCCTTATCATGACGATCCCGCCTATATCGCCGCGCTGAAAGCATCGGTCGAGACGGGGCTCGCCGCGCTCGACTTCACCCCCGACGTGCTGCTCGCGAGCTTCCACGGTATGCCCGAGCGGACCTTGCACCTCGGCGATCCCTATCATTGCCAGTGCCGCAAGACCGCGCGGCTGCTGTCGGAAGCGATGGGGCGCCCGATCGAGGTCGCGTTCCAGTCGCGCTTCGGCCGCGCCAAATGGCTCGAGCCCGCGACCGACACCCAGCTCGAAGCGCTAGGCAAGGCCGGCAAAAGCGTCGCGATCTTTGCCCCGGGCTTTTCCGCCGACTGTCTCGAAACGCTCGAGGAACTCGCGATCCGCGGCAAGGAGCAGTTTGAAGCCGCAGGCGGAGCGCGTTTTGCCTATCTGCCCTGCCTGAATGCCGACGCTTCGGGCATGGCGATGCTCGAAGGGCTAATCCGCCGCGAACTCGCAGGCTGGCTATAGTTACCAACTGTTTAGGTCGATGCGCTAGATTGCTCCGACGCGGCACCGAAATGGTGCGGTCGCGGCAATTTGGAGAGACGCCATGAACCAGATCCAATCGGCAGCGCTGATGCTCGCCGCGGCTGTGGTGGCCTTTGCGGCGCTCGCTATCGCCGTCTGGTGGCTGCGCCGCCCGCGCACCGCTCCCGCCGCGCCGCGCGCGCCGCAAGCGCCGCGCGAAATCCGGCTGCCCAAATTGACGCGCACGGCAAAGGTCGAACTTGAACCGGTCGAAATCTCGGCCTCGCGGCTCGCGCGCATCAGCGGCAAGGCGCCGCCCGCAGCGCCGGACATCGATCAATTCGATCGCGATCCGGCCCCCGAAATCGCCGCCGAAGTCGAAACCGAACCGATGATCGACGAAGGCGCGCTCGCTGCGATGGTCGCCGAAGTCGAAGATACCGCACACCGGATCGAAGAAGCCGCGCCCGTTGCTGTCTCCCTTCGCCTGGTGCCGCAAATTCCGCCGCGCGACGCGATTTCGACATCCAGTTGGCTCGGCGGTCGCCCGCGCTTGCCCAGCGGCACCGAATGGCCGCAGATCGACGGCGAACCCGCCGATTTCCTGGCCCAGATCGACTGCGCCAGCCTGCCGCCCGCATTGTGGAACGGACTGGGGCCGCGCGATGGCGCGCTGGCCTTTTTCATCCATCGCCGCGGCTATCGCATGCAGGTCCTGCATGTGCGCGATACCGATGTCGCGCTGGCGCCGCCGCTCGCGCTCGATGATCAGGGCGGCTGGTTCGGCCCGCATGGCGGGCTGCGCTTCGGCGATCTCGAACCCTTTGCGGTACGGGCCTTTCCCGAATGGCCGGTCGATCTGGTCGCGGTCGGCCCGGGCGATCCCGACCCGCGCGTCGACGCCGATCCCGCGGACCTTGCCGCGACGCTGTACGACCGCAGTTACGATATCGCCGACTCCGCCTTTCACCCGTTCGACTGGGGCAGCATGACCGCGATGGTGGCGCTGCTCGAAATGCGGCTCGACCGGCTCGCGACCGACCCGACCCCACCGCCGGGCGCCAGTGCCGAGGCGATCGTCGAGCTGGAACAGCGCGCCGCGATCAATCGCGACGCGCGCGTCCGCGCCGAGGAGATCATCGCCATCGTCCACGACAGCGCCGCACATGAAAGCTTTTCGGCCAGCGACGCGACCGCGGTGATGGCCGCGCTCCACGCCATCCATTGGGCGCGGTCGATCCACCGCACCGACCCCGAAACCGGAGCCGAGACGCACGAAACGATCACCCTGCCGCTGACCACGCACCGCGCCGACGCCAATCTGTGGGTGCACGACTATCAGACGATCCTGTTCGACCGCGCCAAGCACGCCTGGTGCGCCAACCCCGACAGCCTTTCGGCGCCGATGCGCGCTTTCTACGAACCCTTGTGGCGCGATCTTGCCGCGCGTGAGATGGCGGCGATCGGGCATGAACCGTTCCGCTATGTCCACGACTATGATCACGACCGTGACGCGGTGCTGCTCGAATTGCCGACGAGCGGGTTGATGAGCCGGATGTTCGGCGACGGCGACAATCTGGTGGTGACGATCGACAAGGCCGATCTGGCCGTCGGCGACTTTTCCCGGCTGCGCGTTCAGGTGAGTAACTAGCCCGCTGAAGTGCTTTGCGATTGACGTTCCGGTCAACTTGCAGCGTCCCGCACCGCGCCTTAGTCTGGCGCCACAAATTGTGTGGGAGAGCTTGATTCATGGCACGCGTAGCAATCGTCACCGGCGGCAGCCGGGGTATCGGGGAGGCGATCAGCCTTAAATTGCAGGAACAGGGGGTCACCGTCGTCGCCAACTATGGCGGCAATGACGACAAGGCGCGCGAATTTACCGAACGCACCGGGATCAAGGCGTATAAGTGGGACGTGGGCGACCATCAGGCCTGCCTCGACGGCTGCGCCCGCGTCGCGGCCGAGGTCGGCCCCGTCGACATCGTCGTCAACAACGCGGGCATCACCCGCGACGGCACCCTTGCGCGGATGAGCTACGACGACTGGCACGACGTGATGCGCATCAACCTTGGCGGATGTTTCAACATGGCGAAGGCGTGCTTCCCCGGCATGGTCGAGCGCGGCTGGGGCCGCATCGTGAACATCGGGTCGATCAACGGGCAGGCGGGCCAATATGGCCAGGTCAATTATGCCGCGGCCAAATCGGGCATCCACGGCTTTACCAAGGCGCTGGCGCAGGAAGGCGCCAAAAAGGGTGTGACCGTCAACGCGATCGCGCCCGGCTATATCGACACCGACATGGTCGCCGCGGTGCCGCCGCAGGTGCTGGAAAAGATCGTCGCCAAGATTCCGGTCGGACGGCTGGGCCAGGCCGACGAAATCGCGCGCGGCGTCGCTTTCCTGTGCAGCGAGGATGCGGGTTTCGTGACCGGGTCGACGATGTCGATCAATGGCGGGCAGCATATGTACTGACGGGCCGAGGGCGCCAGCGAAGGCGTTCGCGTCAGCGAACGGCGAGTTGGCAACCGGTGGCGCAGCCACGGCCCGGCACGGCCAGCGGGGCGGCGATCCCAAAGGATCGCCGAACCCGTCTGAGCCCCGCCTTCGCGGGGGCAGGCTCAGGCGGCGGCTTTGCCGTCGCTCATGAAATCGTTACAAACGAACAATGATCACCCATCCCCTGGCTGCCGCCCAGCGCGACCTCGCCCAAGCCTATGCCGGGGGCGCACCCGGCGTGTTCGTCTCTGGCCTTGTCTGGCTGATCGCGGGCGCGGTGTGGAAGCTTCACGGCGTCAACGCCGCCTTCGCTGCGCTTTTCTTCGGCGGCATGGCGATCCACCCGCTGGGCGTTCTTGTCGAACGCGTCGTATTCAAGGCGCCCAAGGCTACCATCGGCAAGCCGCTCGAAACGCTGGCAATCGAAGCGACGATCCCGCTGTTCGTCGGGGTGATGATCGCGTGGGTACTGCTGGTCCGCGCGCCCGATCTCGCCATCCCCACTTTCGCCGCGATCGTCGGTGCGCGCTATTTCCTGTTCCGCACATTATATGGCGAGATCGCCTATTGGGTGCTCGGCGCCGCAATCCTCGCCGCCGCCGGGGTCGCGATGTTCGGCATACGCCTGCTGCCCAACCTTGGCTTCGTCGTCGGCGGCATCGAACTTGTCGCGGCGGCATGGATCCTGCAACGCTGGCGGGCGCGCTGTTGAGCGCACCGCTCCACCCCCCCGTCAAACGCTCGGTCACCATCGCCGGTCATCCGACCTCGATCAGCCTGGAGCCGATGTTCTGGGATGCGCTGGAAGCAGAAGCCGCGCGGCAGGCGCTCCCCGTCAATGCGCTGGTGGCGCGCATCGACGTCGAACGGATGGAGGCCGACGATCCTCCGAACCTGACCTCGGCGATCCGGCAATGGCTATGGCGGGGGCGTTCCGACTAGATCGCCGCGTAAACCGCCGCCCCGAACGCCGCGCCCTTGTCTGCGGCGTGGTGCAAGAACAGCGAGGGTTCGATCAGCTCCAGCTCCATGATGTGCAGCTTGCCCGCGCCATCGCCGACCATATCGACGCGCGCATAGACCGGCGGCGCAGGCGCCGCAGCCAAGGCCGCCGCCGCCAGCGCCTGCGCGGCGTCGTTCGCCTCCCACGCCGTCTCGCGTCCGCCGAACTGTTCCTGCACGCGAAAATCGCCAGCAGCGGGCCGCTTGACGATCGCATGGCTGAATTTGCCGCCAAAGAAGAACAGCGAAAATTCGCCCTCGGTCAGGATGCCGAGCATCAGCGGCTGGACGAGGCGGCGCTGGCCCAGCGCATCGGCGGGGATCGCTTCGCCCGCCGCGATGCGGTGGGTGCCGTCGGCGCCGCCCGAGATCGCGGGCTTGATCACGACCTCATCGGTGCCGAGCTGGGCACGCGCGTCGGCCAGCGACACATCGCCCAGCGCCGCGACCTCGACCGTCGGGACCACCGCGACGCCCTTGCCCGCCAGTTCGGAGAGATACGCCTTGTCGCTGTTCCAACGCAGCACCGGCACCGGATTGGCGACCGGCAGGCTTTCCGCCTCCAACCGGCCGAGCAGCCCATACCAAGCGGCGACATCGCGCTGATAACCCCAGGCAAACAGCGGCAGGATCAGGTCGTAGCCCGCAAGCACGCCCGGATCGGACCACACTCGCTGCTCAACGATCAACCCGGCGCCGGTCAGCGCCGCCGCCTTGCGCGCAAAGGCGGGTTGCCATTTTTCGTAATAATCGGGCGCCGGGACAAGGATCGCGACGCGGGGCTGAAAGGGCATTACCGCCCCAACAACCCGCGCGCTTGCCCGGCGATATGCGACAGCATCGCGCCATTCGGGTTCGGGATCGTCCGGGCCCGATCGACCGTCGCGCGGAACTGCGCCACCCGCGGCGCATGGTCGGCGAGCCATTTGGTCACCGCCGCGTCCAGATCGCCCTTCGGCAAACCAGCAAGGAAGGTCAGCCGCATCTGCTGGAAATCGCGCGCCAGGCTGTTGACCAGCAGGCGTTCCCACGGATCGCCGGGGCTCATATGCGCCGCCAGCGTCTGCGCCCAGTCGAGCCCCAGCGCTTCGCCCAGATGGGTGAAGGCGCTGGTCACCGCGACCTCGTCGTCGCCGCGCCGTTCGGCGAGGTCGACGATGCCGATCGCGCCGTCGGTCTTGAACAGTCGCACGACCGCGGCGGTCAGCGCCTCGGGCGCGCCCGCGTCGAGCAATTGCTGGGTCAGCATGTCCCACTGGCGCTTGACCGACGGGCTGAGCAGTCCGTCGACGCTGGCGTTCAGGCGATCGACCCCGGGCTCGAGCCGCGCGACGACCGGTCCCGGCTGCGCCAGCGTCTGCGTCACGCGCAGCAGGTCGGCCATTTGCGACGTCATCGCCGACGCGGCTTGGCCAAACAGCGACAGGCGAACGCTTTCGTCGATCCTGGCCGTGTCGAGCGCATCCCACAGCGCGGGCAGGTCGAGCAGCCGTTCGACCGCGACGAATGCTGCTGCGATGTCGCCGAGCGCGCACCCTTCCTCTTCGACCAGTTCGAACGGATGGACGATGCCCATGCGGTTGACGATGCGGTTCGCCAGCTTGGTCGCGATGATTTCGCGGCGCAGCTGGTGATCGGCGATCGCGCCCGCGAAATCGCGCTGCATCTCGCCCGGGAACGCGGCGGCAAGGTCGCTGCCCAGCGCCGGATCGTCGGGCAGGCTGCTGTCCTCGATCGCATCCTGCAACGCGAGCTTCGCGGTCGACAGCAGCACCGCAAGTTCGGGGCGGGTCAGCCCACGCCCTTCGGCGGCGCGGCGTAGCAATTCGTCGTTCGCCGCCAGCCCCTCGACCTTGCGGTCGAGGCGGCCCGACGCTTCGAAGGTCTCCATCAGACGGACGTAGGAGGCGACCGCCGCCGATCCGCCCTGTTCGGCAATCGACAGCGCCAGCGCCTGGAGCCGGTTATCCTCGAGCACCAGCGCCGACACATTGTCGGTCATCCGCACGAGCAACGCGTCGCGATCCTCTTGGCTCAGTCGCCCTTCGGCCATCTCGCGGTTCAGCGCGATCTTGATGTTGACCTCATTATCCGAGCAATCGACCCCGGCGCTGTTGTCGATGAAGTCGGTATTGATGCGGCCCCCCTTCGCCGAGAAGGCGATACGCGCCGCCTGGGTGGTGCCGAGGTTCGCCCCCTCGCCCACGGCGCGAACACGCAGATCCTCGGCATCGACGCGCAGCGCGTCGTTGGCGGGATCGCCGACCTCGGCATTATTCTGGCTCGCAGCTTTGACATAGGTGCCGATGCCGCCGAACCACAGGAGATCGGCGGGCGCCTTCAGGATCGCCGAGATCAGCCCGCTGGGGTCGATTTCGGACACCGAAAGGCCAAGCAGCGCCTGCACTTCGGCGCTCAGGGGAATGCTCTTCTGGCTGCGCGGGAACACCCCGCCGCCCTTCGAGATCAGTTTCTTGTTATAATCCTCCCAGCTCGACCGCGGCAGATTGAACATCCGTTCGCGTTCCTTCCAGCTTTTCGCCGGGTCGGGATTGGGATCGAGGAAGATATGGCGATGGTCGAACGCCGCGACTAGCTGGATCGCCTTCGACAGCAGCATGCCGTTGCCGAACACGTCGCCCGACATGTCGCCGCACCCAACGACGCGGATCGTGTCGCTCTGCACATCGACGCCCATTTCGGCAAAATGGCGCTGCACCGACAGCCATGCGCCCTTGGCGGTGATGCCCATCGCCTTGTGGTCATAACCCTTCGACCCGCCGCTCGCGAATGCGTCGCCGAGCCAGAAGTCGCGCTCCATCGCCAGCGCATTGGCCACGTCGGAGAAGGTCGCGGTGCCCTTGTCGGCGGCCACGACGAAATAGGGGTCATCGCCGTCGTGGATCACCACGCCCTTGGGATGCACGACCTTGCCCGCCACCAGATTGTCGGTGATCGACAGCAGCGAACGGATGAAGATCCGGTAGCATTCGGTGCCTTCGGCAAACCACGCGTCGCGGTCGAGCGAGATGTCGGGGAGCGCCTTGGGATAGAAACCGCCCTTCGCGCCCGTCGGCACGATGACCGCATTCTTGACGCGCTGCGCCTTCATCAGCCCGAGGATTTCGGTGCGGAAGTCGTCGCGGCGATCGGACCAGCGCAGCCCGCCGCGCGCGACCGGACCGGCGCGCAGGTGGATACCTTCGACGCGCGGTGAATAGACCCAGACCTCGCGCCACGGCAGCGGCTTGGGCAGGCCCGGAACCTTGCTGCTGTCGATCTTGAACGCCAGCGCTTCCGCTGCGGCGGGCGCAAAGGCATTGGTGCGCAAGGTCGCGCCGATGACGGCGTGGAACAGCCGCAGGATGCGATCCTCGTCGATCGACTTGATGTCGGCAAAGCCCGCAAGGATCTCTGCCTCCAGCGCTTCGGCGCGCTTGGCGTCGCGGCCCTTGGGATCGTGCAACGCGGTGAAACGCTCGATGAGCGCCGCGCTTAGCGCGGGGGCGTGGCGCAGCGCGCTGACCACCGTGTCCATGCCATAGGCCGAACCGCCTTGGCGCAGATAGCGGAACCACGCGCGCAGCCACACGATCGCGCGGGGATCGGTCTGGTTGGTCAGCATCAGTTCGTTGAACGCGTCATTCTCTGCCTTGCCGTCGAGCACCGCGGCGATCGCGCCTTCGAGCACCTCGGCATGGGGCAGCAGCGCCAGTTCATCGACATTGGCGGGCAGGCGCAGCGTGAAATCATGGATGACGATCGGCAATTCATCGTCGGTTTCCATCCCGGGAGCCCGGCCATGGCCGAGCGCGGTCGGGATTTCCTCCAGCACCTCGAACCCGAAATGTTCGAGCGCCGGGACGACGTCGGACAAGGCCAGCGGACCGGCGGCGCTGTACACCTTCAGCCGCAGCCGGTCATCGCCGTCGAGGCTCTTTTTCGCGAGCCGCACGCTGCGCGGGCGCTCGGCATCCAGATCGCGCAGGCGCAGAATGTCGCGCGCGGCTTCTTCGGGGTTGTAGAGATTGCGGTAATTGGGCGGGAACATCGGCGCAAAGCGCGCCGCGAGCGCCGCCGCGCGGCCCGCATCACCGCGCTTCGCCAGCGCCGCCTCGACCTCGGGCTGCCAGCCGCGGACCATCTGTTCCAGCTGGGTGTTGAGCGCGGCCGTGTCGGGGACCACCCCGCCGCTGCGCAGGTCGAGCGTGTAGCGCAGCAACGCCGCGCCGCCATCCTCCAGCACCATCGTCCAGCCGATGACCCCGGCCTTCGCTTCGCGCACCAGCATCGCCTCGACCGCGATGCGGCGGCCGGTCGATACTTCGTCGCGCGGCAGCCAGACAAAGGCGAACAGGTGACGACCGAGCGCGCTGCGCACCGTCACGATCTTGGGCCGCGGCCGGTCGGTGATCGACATCGACGTGAGCACCAGCTCTTCGAGCGACGCACCGTCGAACGCGATCAACAGGTCGTGCGGCAGCGCGGTCAGCGCATGCGCCAGCGCCTTGCCCGCGTGGCCCGCGGGATCGAACCCGAATTTCGTCATCAGCGTGTCGAGCTGCGCGCGCAGCACCGGCACCTTGGCGGGCGGGGTCGACAGCGCGGCGCTGGTCCAAAGCCCCGCGTGGATCGACAGGCGGTCGACCTTCTTGCCCTTCATTTCGGGAACGATGACGAGGTCGAGCAGGACGCGGCGATGGACCGCCGACAAGCGGTTCGACTTGATCAGCAGCGGCGCCTGACCGCCGCCATCGAACCAGGCGAAGGCTGCATCGAGCGCCGCGGGCGACAACAGCTGGCTCTCGCCGCTTTCGCTGACCCCCAAGGGATCTTGCACTTTGCCGTCGCGCGTCCGCCATTCGTGGCCGAGCTGGGTCATCGACCCGCCCTCGAACCAGCGCAGCAGCTCGGCCGCCTCGCCCTCGACGCGCATCGCGGCGTCGGCGAGCATCGCGGCGCGCATCGCCCGCCAGTCGCGGACCGCGGCGCGCACGTCGCGCAGCGCCGCTTCGAGCGCGTCGAGCAGACGACGCCGCGCACGGGCGTCGCCGCGCTCGAGTTCCATATAGATGACCGATTCGCGCGTCGGCCCCTCGCCCGCTTCGACCAGATGGCCCTGCGCGTCGCGCTTTACCGCGACGACGGGGTGAAGGATGCGGTGGACCGCCAGCCCCTGCGCGGCGACGATCTGCGAGGTCGAATCGACCAGAAAGGGCATGTCGTCGTTGACGATGACCAGCCGCATGCGGCGGTCGGTGCCGTCGGCCGCCATCGGTTCGAGCAGCAGCGACGGGGTGTCGGCGGCGCGACACAGCGACGCGCGTCCGGCGAACTGGCTGGCGTCGGCCAGCGCGGCCTTGTCCATATCGTCGCCCTCGCCGGGCAGCGCGCTGCCGTGCAGCGCCGCCAGATAGGCGGCGGCGATTTTGGCGGGGATTTTGGTGTCGGTGGTTGGCGTGTCCGTTTCCGGCGTGGCGGACGAATTTTGAGACATAAAGTGCAGCATCCCGAAGCAAAACACGGGGATCCCTGCCGACGATCGGCGGGGGTCCGTTCGCTCCCCACCCTATGCGCCTGTGGCGCGCGCGGCTCAAGACCTCGTTCGCGCGCCCACGTTAATTTATTTCAAATCTTGGTTTGTCTGTTGCGCGGGCGGGCTTAGCCGCCGGTAATCGGGACCGCCTTGCGCGCGAGCCTGGTGATCAGCGCCGGATCGTCTGCGGCCTTGGCGACGATGCCGATATGCCCGCCGGGCATGGTCCGCGCGATCAGCACGACAAATTCGGCATCGCCGGCATCATGTTCCAGGATGATCGCCGGGTGCGCGCTGCGCAGCGCGTCGAGCTTGTCATCGACCTTGGCGCTTTCGTCACGCGCGGGCTTGCGGCGCGCCCGCGCATCCTTGACCAGGCCTTTCAGCCCGCCCGGGTAGCGATCGAGATAGGCGGCCAGTTCGCCGCGGCCAACGCCTTCGTCCTTGGCATGGCCCAGCACACAGGCATATTCGGCGAGCCGCGTCTTGTCGTACGTCGCGCCGAACACCAGTTTGACCACCGGCGTCATCGGCGCGCGCTCTTGCACCGCCAGCCCGGCGTCGTCGAGGAGCGCGGCAAAGGCTTCGGGTTGCTGTTCGGCGACCAGCGCGAAATCCCACGCCTTGGCGACCGCTTGATACAGCGCGCCGCGGCTGCGGCTATCGGCGGCAATCGCGCGCTCGGCGGTTTCGCGCGCCAGCGCCAGCCAGTCGGCAAGTTCGGCGTCGGCGCCCGGATCCTCGCCAATGTCGAGGTCGCTCTCCGGCGCATCGGCTGCAGTCGGCCCGACAACGATCGGCACGTCCCTATTGTCGATCAGGGCGCCAAAGCCGGGCGTTGCGTCGCCATCGCTGTCGACATCATCATCCAGATGTTCGCTGTCGGGGCCGTCGGCCCACACCGGCACCGGCGCGGTCAGCGGCGCCGCGCTGCGCAGCGCCTGTTCGACCGACAGCTGCAATTCGGCGGCCTGGTCGGCGGGCACCGCTTCCTTCCAGTTGATCACCCCCATGATGAAGTCGATCGTATCGTCGTCGGACGAAAAGGGCAGCAGGATGCCGCGGTACATGATGGTGACGCCGCGATCGTTGACGAATTCGGCTTCGAAGCCGATCGGCGCCCGGTTGGCGATGATCTGCAGATAATGGTCGGTCAGCCGCGACAACAGCGAACGGCCGGGGATCTGGCTGATGTAATGAACATCCTCGTCGATTTGCGACTCCGCGCGGAGCCGGTCGCCGACAAAGGCGATGCCGGGGTTTTCGACGCCGGCGGTAAAATCGAGCAATACGGCATGCGAACCGAAGTCGGCACGCTCCAGATCGAGATCCTCGACCGAGGGATAAGCGCGGTCGGCGAGCAATGACGCCCAGTAATTATAGGCGCGCACCTGCATCCGCCGTTCGTCGACACCGACCGACGCGGGCGCATCGATCGCCCCGTCGTCTTGGTCGTGGCTGCCCGAAAGCAGTCCGCGCATGCTGTCCATCATTTATCCCCAGCCATAAACATCGGGGGATGTCATGCACCAGAACTGGTAAAAGCCGCGTAAACGATGCCCCGCGCGCTGCCGGGCAGCGGCGGCGCCAAACAGGATGAAGCGGAGCGGAAGCAGAAGGTTCCGGCCGCCGTGCGATCTTTGCCACGCGGCGGCCGGTCCGGGGGGAGAGCCCTTTTATGTACTGACAAGTATAAAAATTGCCGGGACGGCGTCAAGCGCTTTCTGTACCGGTCAGTAAACTTCTTCTATCAGCGTCCCGGCCACAGCTTGAGGCCGGTTTCGACCAGCCGCTCAAGCTCGGCGCGTTTCGCGCCCGCGCCCGCCTGCACCGCCATCCCCTGGTTCATCGCGGTCAGAAACGCCGCAAGCCCGGCCGGATCGACATCATCGGGAAAATCGCCCTCGGCCTTGGCGCGCGTAAATCGTTCGAGCATCGCCTGTTTCGCCGCCGCGCTGCGCGCCACCACGGCTTCGCGGATGCACTCGGCCTCGGCGCCGCAAGCGACCGAGTTGATCACGCCAAGGCAGCCGCCCGGATTCTCGGGGCAGCTATACATGTCGAGCGCGCCGTGCATCAGCCGTTCGGCCACTCCGCGCGCGGTCGGCGCGTCGAGCGCGGCGCGCATATAGTCGATCTTTTCGCGCTCATAGAGATCGAGCGCCTTGTTAAACAGCGCTTCCTTGTTGCCGAACGCGGCGTAGAGGCTGGGCTTGGTAATCCCCATCGCCTCGGTGAGGTCCGCCATCGACGCACCCTCATAGCCTTTCGACCAGAATACGCGCAGCGCCGCCGCCAGCGCTGCATCGACGCAGAACTCGCGCGGACGGCCTTTCGGGGCGGTGGCGGCTTCGATTTCCATAACGGCTGGTATATAAGTTAGGCAGCAAAAAATGTCCAGCAGCGCCTGACCTCGGCGGCGCCAACCGTCCGCGCGGACATTTTCGGCTCTCCTCAACGAAAAAGGGGAGAGCCGCGGCGGCCCTCCCCCATATTCGCTCGTTCGCCGGCGATCACTTCAGGTTGAAGCGCACCCCGACGCGGAAGGCGCGGCCCAGCAGATCCGAATAGGTGCTGTTCGCCGCGAGCCCGGTTTCGGGCAGCAGGATCGGGTCGCCGTTGAGCAGGTTCGTCACATTGATGAAGAACTCGCCGCGACCATCGTCGCCGCCGACCGAGAATTTCTGCGTCAGGTTGAGGTCGACGTAGAAGGCGCCCTTGACGCGATTGCGTTCATAGGTCGGCGCGTTGACCGTCGAGACGGGGCAGGTCGTCTGGCATTCGATGCCGTTGGCGACATATTTGCCCGCGCTCACCCCGCGGCCCACCGCGGTGATGCTGAAATCATCATCGTCATAGGCGGCGCTGACGCGGTAGATCCATTTCGGCGTGCTGGACTGGCCGCCGTTGACGCCGACCGTGTTGAGCACCACGGTCCCCGGAACGCCGCTGTTGAAGCGGTTTTCCAGATACCGGGTGGCAAGCCCGCGGATCGTGAACGCACCGCTGCCCTGTGCCATCGGGATCCGGTACGATGCGTCGATATCGACGCCGCGGACCTTTTGGCTCGCCGCGTTGAACGGGCGCGTCAGGATGACGAGATAGGGCTGCGCCGGATTCTGCGTGCGTGCGGGATCGACGCTGATCGCGTTACAGAATGCCTGTTCGCCCAGGAAACACAGATTGACGATCTGCTGGGCGCTGAACGCGCTGATCCCGCTCTTCAACCGGATGTCGAAATAATCGACCGCGAGGTTGAACCCGGGCAGGAAGCGGGGCGTGAAGATCGCGCCGACGTTCCACTGATCGGATTTTTCCGGGGTCAAGTCGGTGTTGCCCGTCGCAAAGCCCGAATAGCTGTAACCTGCCTGCGGCGGCTGACCGGCGGGGACGAAGGACGGGCTGGTGCCGGTGATGAAGCCGGGGTTGCTGACCGAATCGCTGTTCGCGGTACCCGCCTGGAACAAGTCGTTGAGGTTGGGCGCGCGAATGTCGCGCGACCGCGTCACGCGCAGCCGAATGTCGTCGATCGGCTGCCAGGTCGCGCCCGCCTTCCACGTCGTCACATAACCCGCGGTCGAATAGTCGGTCGCGCGCACCGCACCATTGAATTCCAGACCGAAGCCGAGCGGAATCACGGTTTCGAGATAGGCTTCCTTGACGTTGTACGACCCGAAGCTGGGCAGGTAATTGCCCACCGACCAGCGGTTGGTGGCGCCGATGACATTGCCGTTCACGTCGCGCGTCGGCACCGGCTGGAATTCGTCGGGCACGAAGCCGCTGATCTTTTCCTTCCGATATTCGGCGCCGACCGCGATGCTGACGTCGCCAGCCCAGGTCGCGAACGGGGTGAGCGACAGGTTAGCGCCGACGACCATCTGTTCCAGCCGCTGTTTGCGATACGGATCGCCGAGCACATAATCGATCGCGGCCGGATCGGCGACGCCAAGGCCGAGGCGATTGAGCGGAACGCACGCCGCGTCATTGTTGTTCGGATTGGCGTCGACGTTGATCAGACACTGGATCGATCCGGTCGGAAAGCCGCTTCCGGCAGGCGCAAAGGCGGCGTCGCGGGCGGCGTTGATGCGCGCGATATTCTGGATGTCGCGCAACTGTTCGCGCAGGTCGGCGCGGCCATATTGACCGTAAATGTCCCAACGCGCGGTCTTGCCGAATGCGTCGAACTGGCCTTCGGCGCCGATCAGATAGCGCTGGACCTCGCGCTTGTTGTTGATCCCACGGAACGGCAGATCGGCCGAGGTCGTGGCGATGGTGACGCTGGTGATGCCCTGCAGCGCTGCTGCACCCAGCGTGTTGAGCAGGAAGGCGTTGCAGGTGATCGGAACCGGGGTCTGGGTACAGCCGGTCGCGTTGAGCACGATCCCGGTCTGCAGGTTCGGCCCCGCGTTGAACAGCACTTCCTGCTTGTTGTACGCGGCTTCGGCGAACAATTCGACATTGTCACCGACCTCGTAGCTCAGGCGCCCGAACACGCCGTAACGGTCGTCGCGCGGGTCGAGGCCGATGTTGCGCCCCGAATCATTGACGCGCCAGTCCCCCCCCCGCGTGCGCAGCGGCACGGCGGTGCCGGTCTGCACCGGGAAGGTCAGATCGCCCCAGACGAACTGGTTCACCGATCCGCCGCTGCCGAAATAAATGCCGCGCAGTCGGTTGGCGGCACCGCCTGCGGAGTTGGTGATAATGCTGCCCGGGGTCGAGTTGGTCGGACCAGCGCCGCGCACGAAAATATATTGCGGCGCCCCCGAATTGGCGTTCGCCAGATAGGCCGGATTTTCGAACCGTAGGAACCCGATCTGATTCCAATCGCGATCGACCTGGAGGATTCCGTCATTGTGCGCGACTTCGCCGCTGAGCAGGACGTGACCGCGCCCGCCCGCAAACGCCATGCCGGCCGCGGCGCTGAACGAATAGTTGAAGCCGTCGCCTTCCTGGGTGATGCCACTGTCGGCCTCGAACTTCAGGCCTTCGAACTTGTTGTTGAGCGCGAAGTTGACCACGCCCGCGACGGCGTCGGAACCATAAGCCGCGGACGCGCCGCCGGTCACGACCTCGACGCTGGAAATCAGCGCCTGCGGGATCGTGTTGATGTCGACCAGCCCGGTGATCGTCGACCCCACCGAACGGCGACCGTTGACCAGGATCAGCGTGCGTTCGGACCCCAGGTTGCGCAGGTTGAGCGCGTTGATGCCCGCCTGACCGCTCGAGATGTTGAGGCGCGAGTTGGACGGACGGGTCGAACCTGCAAGCGACGGCAGCGTGTTGACGAAGTCGGCGATGTTGTTCGTCGGCGAACTGTTCTGGATCTCGGTTTCGCTCAGCACCGTCAGCGGGGTCGGCGCCTGGAACCCGTCGCGCGCGACGCGCGAACCGGTGACGATGATCTGATCGGCGTCTGCGGCCTCGATGGAATCGGCAGGCGCCGCCGTTTCCTGCGCCAGCACCGGCGCGCTGTGAACGAGCGCCAGCGCGGTCATCGCCGCGCCAAAGCTGCTGCTGCGGCCCAGCGACCGGCGATTTCGTCCAAGATAGCGCATGTTAAACGTCCCCTTTATTGCCCAACGGCGCGCCGCGCATCGCTCGATGCGGTTCCCGGCACCGATGCACCGGGCTGGCGCGCCCCCACTATGTCCGCCCTGACTGCCTGACGGCTGCTTATGCCGTCTTGTTATGATTTTCCGGCTTTCGACCTTCACGGCCCGATTGCCGCTGCGCGTCCTTCGCGCCGACAGCCGGGTCCGTGACGGGAAGGTTACAGGGTGGTTACGGGCGGTCAACCGCTTCGCGCTGACCCTGACGATATGGACCTATAGCCACAGGGCATGGCATCGCGGAACGCCTTGGCGCGGCGGCGGATAGCTTGCAGTTATAGGAGGCGCCCCGCTTGCTATGGGGTGGCGACCCCATGCTACGATAGGCTGACGCTTCGTCATCGGTCATTTTGTCGGGGAAGTTTCGTTGATCCAGCGCCGCGCGTTCCTGCTCGCCTCGGCCGCGCTTGTCGCGATGCCGGGAAGCCTTCTCGCGAAACCACGGGTCAAGGGCGGCACGCAAAGGGTGAACCTCGCCGGGTCGCGCGCGCCGATCGAGGTCATCGAGGACGAATTGGGCGTGCCGCACATCCGCGCCGGATCGCGCCACGACGCCTTTTTCGGGCAAGGCTATCTGGTTGCGCGCGACCGGTTGTTCCAGATGGACATGGAACGCCGCCGCGAGATGGGGCGGATGGCCGAAGCCTTCGGCCCGCGCTTCGTCGCCGCCGACCGCGCCGCGCGGCTGTTCCATTATCGCGGCGACATCGACGCCGAACTGGCGGCGCTGCCGCCCGACGTGCTCGACTGCGCGCGCGGCTATGTCGCCGGGGTCAATGCGCGGATCGACGAACTCGCCGCCGATCCCACCGCGCTGCCGCTGGAATATGGCATTTTGGGGATTCGCCCGCTGCGCTGGGACGTGCGCGACCTGGTGCGCAGCCGCGGCATCGGCATGGGCGACGCCGACGACGAGGTGCGCCGCGCGCAACTGCACACGCGCGGCCTGCTCGACGCCGAACAGCTGTTTGCGCCGCTACGCCCCGCCTGGGCCTTTACCGTACCCGAGCGGCTTGACGTCGCCGCCGTCAGCGAGGCCGATCTGGGCGTGCTCGATCCCGCGGCCCGCCCGGTGCCGTTCGACGCCATTCAGGAAGCGGCGCTAGATCCTGAATTGCGCGGCAGTGACCGCTTTGCCCTCGGCAGCAATGCCTGGACCGTTTCGCCTTCGCGCAGCGCGACCGGACGGCCGATTTTGGCCAACGATCCGCATCTGGGCATCGGCGGCGCCAGTCCGCGGCACATGGTTCATATGACCGCACCGGGGCTGGACATCATCGGCGCGGGCGCGCCGGGGCTACCGGGGATCATGCAGGGGCACACCGACCGCTTCGCCTTTGGCCGCACCAATTTCCATATCGACCAGACCGACCTGTTCATCCTGCGCACCAATCCGGACGACCCAAACCAATATTGGCACAAGGGCAAATGGCGCGCGTTCGAAACCCATGAGGACGAGATCATCGTCAAAGGCGCGCCGCCCGAGCGCGTGGCGCTGCGCTATGCCGATGGCCGCCCGATCGTGTCGCAAGACGCCTCGCGCAATCGCGCTGTCGCCTTTGCCACCGTCAGCATGCTGCCGGGCGCCAACATGAAATTCGCGATCATCGCGATCAATCTGGCGACCGATTGGGCGTCGCTTCAGCAGGCCTTCAAGCTGCACGTGTCGCCGACCAATCTCCATTACGCGGACATCGACGGCAATACCGGGTGGCAGACGATCGGCTTTACCCCGCGGCGGCCGAAGCATGACGGGTTGTTTCCTGCCCCCGGCGATGGCGATTTCGACTGGACGGGACTGCTGCCGGTCCAGGATATGCCGCACGTCTATAACCCGCCCGAGGGGTGGTTCGCGTCGGCGAACCAGATGAACCTGCCTGCGAACTATCCCTATCGCGAGCGGATCATCAGCTTTACCTGGAGCGATCCTTATCGTTACGACCGCTGCGCCGAGGTGCTGCGCAGCCAGCCGAAGCACCGGATCGCCGACAGTATCGCGTTGCAGCACGACGTCCAGTCGCTGCCCGCGCGCGCGCTGTTGAAACTGCTTCCCGCAAATCTGTCAGCCGAGGCGGCGCCAGCGGCGGCGCTGCTCAGACGCTGGGACTGCGGGATCGAGGCCGATAGCGCGGCGGCGCTATTGTTCGAAATGGTGATGGTGGCACTGGCAGCCGATTTCCGCGACCGCGTGGTTCCCGCGGCGGCAAAGGATCTGATCCCGACGGTCAACCTGTCCGAAATGCTGCGCATCCTGGGAACGCCCGACCAGCGGCTGGGCGAAGATCCCGCCGCGGCGCGCGACGCCATGATCGACCGCGCACTGGTGGCGGGATGGGCAAAGGCGATCGAGCTTGGCGGTAGCGACCCCGCAAAGTGGCAGTGGGGCGACCTGCACCGGGTGACGATCGCGCACCCCCTCGCATCGTCGATCCCGGCGATCGCGGCGGCCTTTCCCAAGATCGAAGGCGGCCGGTCGGGGGGCGACGGCACGACGCCGATGGCGCGCGGCTTCAATTCGCGGCGCGGCTTCAACGTGTCGCATGGCGCCAGCTATTTGTTCGTCGCCGACGTCGGCGCGTGGGACAACAGCCGCTTCCTGCTGCTCCCCGGCCAGTCCGCCGATCCGCGTTCGCCACGTTATCGCGACTTTTACCCCAAATGGCTGGCGGGGGCGATGCAGCCGCTGTGGTTCAGCAAGGCTGCGGTGGATCGTCATGCGGTGGCGCGGACGATATTGGCGCCTGCGACGGATTGATGGCGTCGTAGGCAGAAACAGCAACTTTATTGCGCCCAATTCCCTGTTCGCATCGAGCTAAGCGGCTCGCGTTTTATAGCCCCTCGGCGATCGCCACCAGCGCGCGGTCGACCGCTGCTGTCGCCTGGCTGTCGGTGCCGTCGGGCATGTCATTGGCGAGCACCGAAAAGATCAACGTCTTGCCACTTTTTGTCGTGAGATACCCCGACAGCGCGCGCGAGGCGTTGAGCGACCCCGTCTTGGCGAATAATTTGCCTTCGAGGATCGTCCCCTTGAACCGGTTCTGTAGCGTCCCGTCGCGCCCCGCGATCGGCAGCGTGTCGCGCCACGCCAGACTCCACGGCTGACGCGCGATCCAGCTGAGCAGGCCGACCGCGGCGCGCGGGCTCATCCGGTTGTAGCTCGACATGCCCGACCCGTCCGAAAAGTCGTAGCTGGTTTCGGCCACCCCGGCCTGCGTCATCAGCTGTCGCACCGCCGCCCGACCGTCGGCGATCGAACCGCTGCCCACCTGCCGCGCGACGCGGCGCAGCATCAGTTCGCTGTGGAGATTCTGGCTCTCCTTGTTGATCCGAACCATATTTTCGGCGAGCGGCGGCGCGGGCAGTTCGGCGAGCATCGTGGGTTCGATGGGCCGGGCCGCGGGCGCGCCCTTGCGGTTTTCGGGATCATCGGCGGCGGTCAGCGGCCGGTGGCGAACCTCGATCGCGCCATCGACGCGGACGCCGCGCGCCTTTAGCAGTTCGCCGAGCCGCCACGCGGCATAATGCGCCGGATCGTCGATGCCATAGCGCAGCGTCAGCGGCGCGGCCTCGGCGCCGATGGTGCCGGTAAGACGCAGGACGCGGCTGTTCGGCATGCGGTCGGCCTCGATCTTTTCCTCCTTGCCCGCGACCGTGGTGACCCGGTTGTCGATGACATTATAGCCGGAGGTCTGGATCGTCGGCGCGGCGCCGAGCGCGCCGGGCGCCAGTTTCACCACCAGCTCGTTATCGTCGAGCGTCAGCGCGGAATTGCCGGTGCCGTAGCGCGAGACGATATTGTTCCAGCTCATCCCCGGGCTCCAGCGTTCGTCGGGCAGCCAGCTGTCGTCGCCGACGATGTTGCGGACCGTGCGGGTGTTTGCCGCCACCGCGTCGGCAAGAGTCTGCAGGCAATCGGTCTTGCAGTCGTCGGCGCTCGACAACAACGGATCGCCGCGGCCGTGGAGGATGACATCGGTCGCGCCGCCGCCGCGTTCGAGCCGCACCCCGGTGCCTTTGGCCACCTGCTGGAGCAGCGGCAGCTGGGCATAGCCGACCGCGGTCGTGAACATCTTGGTGTTCGATGCCGGGATGAAGCGGTTGTCGGGGTCGATCGACAGCAGCACTTCGCCATCGAGCGTCGTCACCAGCAACCCGAACCGCGACCCCGCCGGGGCGGCCGCCAGCGTCTGTTCGACCGTCGTGAGCAGCGATGCGGGCGCAGGCGCGGCAGGCGTGCGGGCGTGAACGGGGGTGATCAGCAGCGCGAGGGCAAGGGCCGGGGCGAGCGGTTTCAGCGCGGTTTTCATCATCTCTCCTGAGCATCCCATGCGGCAACAAGCTGTTCGCCGACGGCGGGGCGTAATGCGGCGATGCCGCTGTCGAAGTGGCGGGTCGGGTGGACCCGGTTGGTGAGCAGCGTCCAGCCAAGGCCGCGCTCGAAATCGATCCAGAGGCCGGTGCCGGTGAAACCGGTGTGACCGATGGTATTGGCCGAACAGCCGCTCCCGCCGTGCCAGCCCGCGAACGCACGCTCCCAGCCGCAGGTGCGGTGGCGTTCGTCCGCGGTGCGGATTTCGCGCAGCATCGCGGGCGACAACAGCTCCCCGGCGAGCAGCGCGCGGGCGAAGCCGAGCACACCGTCGATGGTGCCGAACATCCCCGCATGGCCCGGCGCGCCGCCGAGCGCATAGGCGTTTTCGTCGTGCACCTCGCCCTTCAGCACCCGCCCGCGCCATTGGCAATGTTCGGTCGCGACCGCCGGGCCGGGAGGCGGACCGAAGCCGAGGCCGGTGCCGAGCGGCCAAGCCGAGAGCGGCGCGCCGGTAAGCCGCTCGATCGCGATGCCGAGCAGGATGAAGTTGATGTCCGAATAGACGGGCGGGCCGTGTCGCCATTCGCGTTGCAGCACGAAAGCCCGCAGCCGCGCGGGATCGTCGCCATAGGTATAGAGCGGCTCGACCGCGGGCAGGAAAGTGCGGTGCATCAGGCAGTCGCGAAAGGTCAGGTGGCGCTCGGCGGCGTTCGCGACGTCATATTGGCGCAGGTCGGGGATCGCGTCGGTCAGCGGGCGGTCGAGGTCGAGCCGGCCCTGGTCCGCGAGCGTCAGGATCATCGGCGTCGTCGCGATGACCTTGCTGAGCGAGGCGAGGTCGAACCAATGCTCGCGCGTCAGCGGCTCGGGTTCGGGGACGAGCGCGGCCATACCGGCGAAACGCACTTCGCTCGGGCCGTCGGCGGTGACCAGCCCGAGCGCCGCGCCGGGGATCCGCCCGGCGTCGACCGCGGCCACCACCGGTGCAAAGGCGGCGTCGATCATGGCCGATCGTCCGCGCGCGGACTGGCCCGCGCGATCAGCGGCAGGAACAGGATCGCCGCCAGGCTGATCACGCCCGAGGCGAGGAAGAACAGGTCAAAGCCATTATACCCCGCACCGTCGAGCCGCCCGACCACCGTGCCGCCCGCCCCCGACAGGAGCCGCGGCAACAGGAAGGCGAAGCCCGACAGGAAGGCATATTGCGCCCCCGGATAACGCGGATTCACCAGCATCGACAGATAGACGACAAAGATGGCGCCAGCCATGCCGTTGCCGAACTGGTCGGCGGCGGTCGCGATATAGAGCAAGGTCTGGTCGTGCGGCTGGTGCGCCAGCCAGACGAAGCCGAAATTGCCGAATGCCGCGAACAGCGCCCCGATCGTCAGGGTGATGCCGAACCGCCAGCGCGTCGTCATCCATCCGCCGAGCCCCACGCCGACGATGCTGGCGGCCAGCGCCACCACGCCGTCGGCCCAGCCGATCTCGGTCTTGGTATAGCCGAGCCCAAGGATCATCGGCTTCGACAGGTTGAGCGCCAGCACGTCACCCATGCGATAGATGGACACAAAGGCCATCAGGGCGATGGCGAGGCCGCCATAGCGCCAGAAGAAATCGACATAGGGACCAATCGCCGCCGAGGTGCGCAGCGGTGAATCGGGCGCGGCGCTGCGGATGCGCGGCAGCATCGCGGCCATCGCCAGAAAGGGCAGCATGGCGATGCCAAGCACCCAGGGGGTGACGTTAGTCGCGGCGCTGATACCAAGATTGGCGGCGGCGCCGAGTAGGACCCAGCCGACCGCCGCGACCAGCGCGGCGAGCGCGAGCAGGATCGCCGCGCTGGTCACCAAGCCCCCCGCCAGTGCGGCGGCGCGACCGCGATCGCCGCGCCGTTCGGGCGGGAGGACGGCGAGGATCGGCAGCGGGACGAACGCTGCGACCGCGATGAGCAGATAGGCCGCGGTCCAGCCGGGCGCGATGCCGAACGACTGCAGCGTCGGCGCGAGGCTGCCGCCGACGTCGGCGAACAGCAGCGCCCCGCTGCCCGCCGCGACCATCGCCGTGCGATAGCCCCACAGGTTCGCGGCGGCGAGCGGCCCCTGTAATTCGGGCGTCGGCCCCAGTTCGACCCGCCAGGCGTCGGCGGCCACCTCCAGCGTCGTCGTCCAGAAGGCGAGTAGAACCGCGAACAACGCGGTCAGCGCCAGACTGTCGGCGGACGTGAACGCCATCGCCACCAACGCAGTGACGATGCCGAGCTGCGACAGCATGATCCAGCCGCGCCTTTTGCCCCAGAAGCGCGTGAAGCCCGGCACCGCATAACGATCGAGCAAGGGCGCCCACAGGAATTTGAAGGTCGGCAACAACTGGACCCACGCGAAGAAACCGATGATCGCCAGCGCGACGCCATGATCGGTCAGCCGCACCGCCAGCACGGTCGAAAACATGTAAAAGGGCAGCCCGGCGGAGAAGCCGAGCATCAGATAGAGGATGCGGGCGCGGCGCTGTGCCGACCGGGCCTCGTGATCGCTCGCAAATGCCGCTGCGGGCGCATCGGCATCGAAGGCCATGGCGGTCATTTGCCGACCTCGGGCTCGATCGCCCGTTCCCAGCGGCCGACGACGCTGGTCACCGTCAGGTTCGCGCTCGCGCTCGCCACCGTGCGCGTCATGTCGAGCAGGCGATCGAAGGGCAGGACAAAGCCGACGACGAGCGCGGTCTGTTCGGGCGACACCCCGACCGCCGACAACACTGCGGCAAGCATGAACAGCGACGCCGAAGGGATCGGCGCGGTGCCGAACGCCGCGAGCGCGCCGGTGAGCAGGACGATCGCGAGCATCGGCAGGTCGGGCTCGACCCCCACCGCTTGCAGCGCAAAGATGCTGAGCAGCCCGACATACATCGCGGTGCCGTCCTTGCCGATGCTGGCGCCGATCGGCAGCACGGTTTTGGCGACCCCGGGCGCAATCCGCAGATCGTCGAGCGCGATGCGCAGCGCCACCGGCAGCGTGGCAGCGGAGGATGCGGTCGAGAAGGCGACGGCGAGCGCGTCGACGATCGTGCGGTAGAAGCGCAGCACCGGGCGCCGCACGACAAAGGCGATCAGTGGCACATGGACGAGCAGGATTTGCAGCACGACCCCCGCCGCGACCGCGACCGCGAGCCAGCCGATATTGGCGAACACCGCGACGCCATTGTCCGCGACCGCCTTAGCGATCAGCGCGAGGACGCCAAAGGGGGTGACCTCCATCACGATGCGCACGAGATGGAACAGCACCTGCCCCGCCGATTGCAGCAAATCGGCCATCGGGCGCCCCTGCTCGCCCGCCAGAATGACGCCGAAACCCAGCAGGATCGAGAAAAAGATGATCGCCAGCATGTCGCCGTCGACCAGCGACTGGACGATATTGACCGGAACGATGCCGACCAGCTGGTCGTGGAGCGATTTGGGCTCTCCCAGCGCGTGCGGCGCGGCGCTGCCGAGCGCGGCGCCCTGTCCGGGTTCGAGCAGCAGGCCGACGATGATGCCGATCGACACCGCGCAAAAGGTTGTGAAGGCGAAGAGGCCGACGGTGCGCGCGCCGACCGAGCCGAGCTTGCGCGGATCGGCGAGCGCAGTGACCCCCGATGCGATGCTGATAAAGACAATCGGGACCACCAGCATCCGGATCAGGCGGACGAACAATTCGCCGATGATCGCGATCGCCGAGGCGGCCGCGGGCCACAGCAGCCCGAGTGCCACGCCGATGACCATCGCGCCCAACACGCGTTGCCACAGGGGCACCGCAAACCAGCCGCGAAGAAAAACTGTCATCGGCCCTCTCGCCCCGTTCGTGTCAAATCCCGCCCCAAAAGCCGGGCTGCGGCGGCGACAGCAGGCCATTGGCGCCGCGGACTCCCCCGGCGCGATCCTCGGCAAGCCAGAGCGGTCCGTCAAGGTCTGCGAAGCTGCTGGTTGCGGCGATCGCCCAAGCCGGGGCGATCGACAGCGACGAACAGATCATGCAGCCGGTCATCACCCCCAGCCCCCGCGCCCGCGCCGCCGCCGCCAGTTCCAGCGCTCCCGTCAGTCCGCCGGTCTTGTCGAGCTTGATGTTCACGACGCCATAGCCATCGGGCAGCGTATCGAGATCGGCGGCGACATGCACCGCTTCATCGGCGGCGATCGGGATCGCCGAACGGAAACCGGCGAGGTCGCCGTCGGCATCGGCGGGCAGCGGCTGTTCGAGCAGATCGATACGCAGATCGGTCATCAGACCCTGCAAATCGCGAACCTCGGCGATCGTCCAGCTTTCATTGGGATCGACGATCATGCGGGGCAGCGGCGCCGCGGCGCGAACCGCGGTTAGCAGCGCGGCGGGATCGTTGCGGTCGACCTTCACCTTGAGCAACGGGGCAGCGGCGAGCGCGGCCGCGGCCGCCGCCATGCGGTCGGCGGTGTCGAGGCTGATCGTCATCGCGGTGACAATCGGGCGCAGCGGGCGGTCAAGATCAAGCGCCGCCGCCAGATCGCTGCCCGCAAGTTGCAGTTCGAGGTCCCACAGCGCGCAATCGACCGCGTTGCGCGCGGCAGAGGCGGGCATGCACCGAAGCAGTTCCTGGCGGCCCATTCCCTGTTCAAGCGCGCCGCGCAGGCTTTCGATGGCCGCAACCGCACTTTCGACGCTCTCGCCGTAACGCGGATAGGGGACACCTTCGCCGCGTCCGGTCAGGCCGTCCTGGCCGATCGTTACGGTGACGACCTCGGCCGCGGTCTTGACCCCGCGCGAGATGCGAAAAGGCGCATGCAGTTTAAACGTCTCTGCAAAGACGGTCAGGGTGCGGGGCATGGCGGGCCGGTCAGGCAGTTGCGGCAACGGCAGGCGAAGGGGCAGTCACGCCCAGCAGCCGGTCGAGGATCGCCTCGACCCCGAAGCGATAGGGGTCGCTGGTCGGCAGGCCGAATTCGGCCGCGGTGGCGGCGCATAGCGCGCGCGCATCATCCTCGGCCATGGCCGACGTGTTGAGCGCGATGCCGACGACGCGGACATCGGGGTTGGTCAACTGCGCAACGCGGACGTTTGCCTCCAGCGTTTCGGCGATGCCGGGCAGCGGATAATGCGGCAGGCCCCGCATATGCGGGCGCACTGGATCGTGGCAGAGGACGAGTGCGTCGGGCTGTGCCCCGTGCAGCAGCCCCGTCGACACCCCGGCGAAGGAGGGGTGGTAAAGCGAGCCCTGCCCCTCGATCAGGTCCCAGCCATCGTCGCTGCGCGCGGGTGAAATCTGTTCGATCGCCCCCGAGATGAAGTCGGCGACCACCGCGTCGAGGGGAACGCCGTCGCCCGCGATCAGGATGCCGGTCTGGCCGGTGGCGCGGAAATCGGCGGCAACGCCGCGCTTTTCGAGCGCGCTGGCGAGGCAGAGGGTCGTGTACATCTTGCCCACCGAACAATCGGTGCCGACGGTCAGCAACCGCTTGCCCGCCCGCTTCTTGCCGTTGCCGATCGGTATGTCGGGTCGCGGGTCGCGCACGTCGTGGAGCTTGCGGCCGAGCCGCGCTGCCGCCGCGATCAGCCGCGGTTCGGCATTCAGCCGGTGGTGCAGCCCCGATGCAATATCGAGCCCGGCCTCCATCGCGGCCAGCGCGTCGACGACCAGGTCCTCGCCCAGCTTGCCGCCCGCATTGGCAATCCCCAGCACCAGCGTCCGCGCCCCCGCCGCGCGCGCCGCTGCGAAATCCATGCGCGGCAGGTCGAGCGTCAGCGGACAATCATCGTGGCGATACTCGCCGACGCAGATGTCGGGCCGGAACACCGCAAGCCCGCGCGACGTCTTGATATCGGCGGGGTCCTGCGAATGACCAAGGTAAAGAAGATAGGGTGTGTC
Organism: Sphingopyxis sp. EG6; assembly: GCF_003609815.1. NCBI lineage: Bacteria > Pseudomonadati > Pseudomonadota > Alphaproteobacteria > Sphingomonadales > Sphingopyxidaceae > Sphingopyxis > Sphingopyxis sp. EG6. Next base: position 68,840 of record NZ_AP017603.1, on the reverse strand, counting down.
GATCATGGCTCAGAGCAACCTGCGGGACGATGAAAGGACCAACTCTACCGCCACCCGCCGCATTGCCCCAATATCCTACGCCTCATATCCTATAGCCTGATGCTATAATCCTTCGATCACCGTGGCGAGCTCCTCCAGAAACGCCGACGCCGTTTTTGACGGCGGGCGGTTCTGCAAACAGACCGCGTTGATGTCGAAAGTGATCGCGGGCTGCAGCGGGCGGCTTGCCAGTCCGGGCGACAATTCGGCATGGGCGGTAAAATTGTCGACGATCGCCATGCCGACCCCGGCGCTGACCAGCGCGGCGGCGACATAATAGGTGCGCGCCGACACCACTTCGTCCAGCTCGACCTCCAGACGGCTGAGTTCGCTCGACAGCATCCGGCCGATCGGGCCGCCCTGCACCGGGCTGATGAATTTCTGCCCGCGCAGCTGATCGAGATGCAGCCGCGGCGGCGCGGCGGGCATGTCCTCTTCGCGGTAGATGACCACCAGCTCGCCCTCGCCGATCACCTGATGCGCGACGGGGGCCGACAGCGGCACTTCGAAACTGATCGCGATGTCGGTTTCATGTTCGTAGAGCTTGCGCACCATTTCGTCATGGTGAAGCGTCTGGAGGTCGAACATGATATCCTCATGATCGGCCAGGAATCGCGCCACCGCCGCGGGAATCGCGCCGAGCCCCAACGAGGGCAACGCCGAAATGCGCAGCAGCCCGCCGCGCCCGTGGCGCAGATTCTGGCACGCCTGACGCAGCGAGCGCACCCGGTCCTGAATGTCGGACACTTCGGCGAACAGGGTGTGCGCATCCTGCGTCGGGATCAGCCGCCCTTTCGAGCGCTCGAACAGCGTCAGCCCGATCGATCGTTCGGCGTGGCGCAGTACCTTCGTCACCGACGGCTGCGACACGTTGAGCGAGCGCGCCGCGGCGCTGACCGTGCCGTGCAGAAACACCGCGTGGAAAATCTCGATCTGGCGAAGGTTCATGTCGTGACGGTCCCAAGCTGCGTGCGCGGGCCGCTCCAGCCCAATTTGACGCCTTATGCCATTGGGTTATAGGCGCCGCAACACCCTCCTCTGGACGCCGGGCCTGCGTTCGGGACATCTTCCGCGCCGGAATAGTCCCCCGGTGGCCCGCGCTCACCTTTATCAACCGTCGTTCGCACAAAGGACCACGCCGATGCCGTCAACTGCCTCATTCCCGGTGCGCCGCGCCATCGGCGCACTGGCGGCAGGCGCGGCGCTGATCGCCGTGACCGGCGCCACGGCGCATCCCGACAAGGCGGTCGACGTCATCATCCGCGGCGGCACCATCCATGACGGCAGCCCCGACAAGCCCGTCGTCGGTGATGTCGCGATCCGCGGCGACCGGATCGTCGCAGTCGGCCGCATCGGCAATATGACGGCGCGGCGGGTGATCGATGCGAAGGGGATGATCGTCGCGCCCGGCTTCATCGATCCGCACACCCATGCCGACAGCTTCCTCCGTTCGTCCGACCCGGCGGCGCGCATCAATGCCGCGTGGCTGCATCAGGGGGTGACCACCGTGATGATCGGGGTCGACGGCAATGGCACCCCCGACGTCGCGGCGGACAGCGGCAAACTCGCGGCGTCGGGAATCGGCACCAATATCGTCCCCTTCGTCGGCTTTGGCCCGGTACGCCAGCGCGTGCTGGGACAGGACGCGCGCGCGCCGAGCGCCACGGAGCTGGACGCGATGAAGACGCTGGTCGCGAAAGGAATGTGCGAAGGCGCGGTCGGGCTGTCGGCCGGGCTCTTCTATGCGCCGCAAAGCTTTGCCACGACCGACGAAGTCGTCGCAGTGGCGCGCGAGGCGGCGATCCGCGGCGGGCTGTACGACACCCACCAACGCGACGAATCGAGCTATAGCATCGGCCTGCTCGGGTCGGTGGAGGAAGCGATCGCGATCGGGCGGCGCGCCGGGATGCCGGTGCATTTCGCACATCTGAAAGCGCTGGGGGTCGACGTTCACGGTCAGGCGGGGGCGGTGATCGCCGCGATCGATGCGGCACGGCGGACGGGCATGGAGGTGACCGCCGATCAATATCCCTGGCTGGCGTCGGGGTCGAACCTCGACGCATCGCTGTTGCCGCGCTGGGCGGTCGATGGCGGCGGCGCGGCGCTGCTGAAACGCCTCGACGATCGGGCAACGCTGGCGCGGATCCGCGGCGAAATGCAGGAAAATCTGCGGCGGCGCGGCGGGCCCGGCGCCTTGCTGCTGATCGCCGAGGGCTTTCCGTGGACCGGCAAGACGGTGGCGGCGGTCGCCGACGAGTGGAAGATGGACAGCCGCGACGCGGCGCTGCGCATCATTCGCCAGAGCATCGAGGCAAAGATCGGCGGCCAGAAGGGCGGCGGTACCGCGGTCGCGTCGTTCAACATGGCGCAGGCCGACGTCGACCTGCTGATGCAGCAGCCGTGGATGGTGACATCGTCCGACGGGTCGGACGGCCACCCGCGCATGTTCGCGACCTTTCCCGAAAAATATGTCCGCTATGTCCGCGAACGCCGGGTCATCGACGTGGCGACCTTTATCCGCCAGTCGACCGGGCGCACCGCCGACATCTACAAGCTCGACCGGCGCGGCTATCTGCGTCCCGGCTTTTTCGCCGACATCGTCGTTCTCGATCCTGCCGGATACGCGCCCCGCGCCGACTATGTCCGCCCGCGCGAATTGAGCGTCGGCGTGCAAAGCCTGTTCGTCAACGGTGCGCTGGCGCTCGACGACGGCCGCACGACCGGCGTTGCCGCAGGCCGCGCGCTGCTCCGGCCCCGCCCGCCGGGCTGCCCCGGCTAGTTGAAGCGGAAATCCATCTTGCGCGGCTCCCGGCGCGAAGGCGACGTGCGCTAGCGTCTGTCCTGTTCAAACTAATCCGTAGCCCTGAGCCTGTCGAAGCCTGTCCTGAGCGCCTGCAAGGCAGTCGAAGGGGGCGTCTCTCGCCGATAAGCGCCCTTCGACAGGCTCAGGGCTACGGTGACTTGCTTCAGCCTGAGCTGGACAGACTCTAGCCGCCCAGCGCCAGCCACAACAGCAGGCGCGCGCGCCGCGCCGCGCCCACCGCGACCGCGGCGCGTTCCGCCGCGCCGTCGGCTTGCCGCCGCGCTTCCAGCACCGCCGACAAGTCGGCCAGCCCGGCGCGAAAGCGGCTTGCGGTCAGGGCGTCGCTGCGCGCCAACAGCGCCGCCTCCTGCGCCGCCGCCGCCGCGCGCGCGTCGGCGGCGGCAATCAATCGATAAGCCGACTCGGCATCGCCCAGCGCGGTGAACACCGTCGCACGATATTGCTGAAAGGCGAGCTTCTTGTCCGCCGCCGCACCATCGATCTCCGCCGAAATCCGGCCAAAATCAAGGAGCGGCCCCGCGATTGCGGCGGCGAGCGACCCGATGATCGAATCATCGTCGAACAACTGGCCCGGGCTAAATGCCAACAGGCCCAGCGTGCCCGACAGCGTCAGGCGCGGAAACCGCCGCGCGGCGGTCGCCGCCAGATCGGCGTCGGTCGCGGCCAGCCGCGCGGCTGCGGCCACGATATCGGGACGGCGGACGAGCAGGTCGGACGGCAGCGCGGCGGGCGCCGATGGCAAAGCCTGCTCACCATGCGGCGCATCCAGCTGCGCCTCAACCCATGCGGCATCGCGCCCGGTGAGCGTTACCAGGCGCCCAATGATCGGGCCACGTTCGGTATCGAGCCCCGCGAGACGGCTCCGCGATGCGCTTGCCACGCTTTCGGCGCGCACGCGGTCGGCGCCCGGCGCAAGGCCGGCGGTCGATCGTGCGGTGGCCAGCGCAATCAGACGCTCGGCCGACGCCAGGTCGCGCTGAAGCGATACCGCACGCGCATCAAGGCTGCGCCAATCGACCACCAGCGACGCGATATCGGCGATCAGCGCGATCCGGACGGCATCGGCGTCGGCGGTCGCCGCATCGAGCCGCAACGATGCGGCGCGCTGTTCGGACCGCAAGCGACCGAAGATGTCCGGATCCCAGCGCGCGCTGAGCGAAGCGCCGTAAGCCGTCTGATCGGGATCGATCGAAATGCCGGGCGGCAGGCTGGCGCCGAAGCTCCCGGGATTGCTGCGGCTCGTCTCGATCGACGCCGACGCGTCCAATTGCGGCGCGCGTTCGGCGCGGGCGCGGCGCGCGGCGGCGCGGGCGCGTTCGATCCGCGCCGCCGCCTCACCGAGCGAGGGTGCTTCGGCGATCGCCGCGGCCTGTAGCGCCAAAAAAGCAGGATCGTCACTCGGCAACAAAGCCGCCAAAGACCCGGCACGAGCAGCATCGGGCGCGCCGGAAAAGGTCGCAGGAAGCGGCGGCGGCGGCGTCTCCACCGTCGGCGGTGGCCCGGCGGCGCACCCTGCCAGCAGCGCCGCGGCGAAGAACAGGGGCGCGCTGCGCGTCACTTCCTGGCTCCGGAGGGGGCTTTCGCCGGGATGAAAGCATCGACCTGCTGCCCGACGCGGAAGAGGTCGCTGCCCGCCGGAAGCGCATAGATGATCTGCATCACGCGCACATCGACGCGCTCGGCGGCGCTGTTGGTCAGCGAGCGTTTCGGCACCACCAGCGGTTCGGCGCGAACGAAGCGCGCGGCGACCTGGCGCTCGGCGGCGCCGCGCGGCGACACGATGGCATTGGCCCCCAACGCGACATCGGCCGCCTGATCCTCGTCGATATCGATGCGGACGTGCAGCGGGCGCGTTTCGCCCATGCGGATATAGGGTTCGGCATTGCCGCCCTGCGGCCCGCCTGCCTGCACATATTCGCCCGGGCGGATATTCACCGCCAGGATCTCGCCAGCGATCGGCGCGCGCACCGCCAACCGGGCCAGTTCGGTGCGCGCGCTGCCGGCCGCCGCGCTCGCCGCGGCAAGGCGCGCCCGCGCCAGCGCGAGCCTGCTCGTTGCTGCCGCGGCTTCGCCTTCGGCCCGCACCACTTCGGTCCGGCTGACCGCTTCGGCATCGTCAACCTGGCGATACAGTGCGAGCTGGCGCTGCGCGGTGATGCGCGCCGCATCAGCCTCCCCGATCGCCGCGCGCGCTTCGCCGATCGCGGCCTCCGCTTCCGCCAAACGTGCGCGCACGGCGCGATCGTCGACGGTGAACAGCAAGTCACCCTTGGCGACATAGGCGCCCGGTTGCACATTCAACTGCATCACCAGACCCGACAAGGCCGTGCCGACATCGACGATCTCGCTCGACGGCTCGACAACCCCCGCCCCCGCCACGCGCGCGCTGTTGGCGAGCGCCCCGGTCGCCCGCGGCGGCGTCTGCTGCGGCGGTTCGAGCTGCCGGTCGGGGAGCCCGCTCGCGATAAAGATCACCGCGATCACCAGCCCCAGCAAGGCGATCGCCGGCAGGATCTGGCGGGCGAAGTTCAGATTGGCAAAGCGTCGGGTCATGGCGTCAATGGTCCTTCGGCATGTCGCGGCCGTCGTGGGTGATCCGGCCGTCCTCGAGCACGAGGATGCGATCGGCGAGGTCGAAAATACGGTTGTCGTGGGTGACGATGATCACCGATCGGTCGTCGGCGAGCGCCACCTCGCGCAGCAAGTCCATCACGCGCCGCCCGGACCGCGCGTCGAGCGCCGCGGTCGGTTCGTCGCAAACAATCAGCCGCGGCTGGTGGACCAATGCCCGCGCGATCGCGACGCGTTGCTGCTGGCCGCCCGACAATTGGTTGGGCAGCTTGTCGGCCTGATCGGCGATGTTGAGCGCGGCGAGCAATTCGATCGCCCGCTCGCGGGCCTCAAGCCGGTCCATTCCCTGCGCGATCAGCGGCACGGCGGCATTCGACGCCGCGTCGATCGCGGGGATCAGATTATATTGCTGAAAAATGAAACCGACGTTGCGCAGCCGGAAATCGACCAGATCGCTGTCGCTGAGGCGATAGATGTCGGTACCGAACAGTCGCACTTCGCCCTCGGTCGGCCACAGGATGCCGCACATGATCGAAATCAGCGTCGTCTTGCCCGATCCCGACTCCCCGACCAGATAGGTGAGCTCGCCGGCGCGCACGTCGAGGTCGATGCCGTGCAACACCCGGATCGTCTGCTGCCCCGCGGTGAAGTCGCGCGCGACGCCGCGCGTCGAAATCGCGGCGATCGCCGTCGCGGTCGCTGTGTCGGCGGCGGCGCTCACCGGAACACCGCCGCGGGTTCGGTCTTGAGCACCCGGCGCAGCGCTATCCAGCCGGTCAGCGCCAGGATCAAGGCGACCGCGACCAGGCTGATCAGCGGCACTTGCCAGGGGATATAGAAACCCTTGAAGGTCGGATTGCTCGAAAAGCCCCAGATAAAGCCGACGGTACCAAGAACGCCAAGGCCATAGCCGATCAGGCCGACCATCGCCGCCTGCGCCGCGACCATGCGGCGGATCTTGGCATTATTCACCCCGATCGCCTTCAGCGCGCCGAACTGTTTGATATTGTCGCGGATGAACAGGCTGAAGGTCAGGCCGACGATCGCCACCCCGACGACAAAGCCGAGCAGCACCGTAATCCCGAAATTCAGCGGAATGCCGGTGTTTTCGATGATGAAATCCACCCCGTCGCGCGCGAATTCGTCGCGGGTGCGGGCGCGCAGCCCCGTATCCCGGGTAATCCGCGCCGCGAGCGCCTTCGAATCCACCCCGGGCGCGGCGCCGACCAGCACAAAGCTCAATCGGTTGCGCGTACCGGGCACGAAATTGAGGGCGCGGCTATACCGGGTGTAGAGCGTGACCTGGCTGGTAAAGCTGGGGATCGCATCGGCGACCCCCATGATCACCGCGCGCTGGTCGTTGAGTTCCAGCCGCTCGCCGACGGGATCATATCCTTCCGGGAAAAAGCGCGTCGTCCCGACATCGTCGATGACGACCGCATCGGGCCGCTCGAGCACATCGGCGGCCCCCGACGCCATCCGGCGAGGCAAGCCGATCAGCGTCGCGTCGTCGACCCCGATGACCGACACGCCTTCAAGATCGCCTTCCTTTGTCCGCACCGACGCCGCGGCGCGCAGGTGCGGCACCGCCCATTCGACCCCCGCCACCGACCGCACCCGATCGAGCGCTGTCGACGGCATCGGCAGATTGACGTCGGTCGTGCGGCTGACCGGGTCCATCACCCAGACATCGGCCGACGGGACGTTGTAAACGCCGCTAGCGCCGCGCTCGATCAGATTGACAAAAATGGTCAGCTGCTGGGTGATCAGCAGAGTGGAAAATGCGATGCCGAACAGCAGACCATAAAATTTGGTCGCGTCGCCGGTCAGCATTCGGATTGCGATCCAGACCATCGGGGGAGAGCCCTTTTTTCCTCACCGCTTGCAACCGTTTCGCTTTGTGAACATTATTGAACGGTAGCGTATAAGTGAACGGAAGCGTACAGTTTGTCAATCGCCCCAAAAACGAATCTTGGCCGCCCGGCCAATCTCGCCAAACGCGAGGCCATTCTGGTCGCCGCCAGGGATGCGTTTTTCGAACATGGCTATGGCGCCGCTGCGATCGAACAAATTGCCGCGGCCGCGGGCGTGTCCAAGGTGACGGTCTATAATCATTTTTCGGACAAGCAGGGGCTGTTTGCCGCGGCAATCGAACGCGAATGCGAACGGATGCGCAGTCATTTTTCGATCGAGGGTGACGGGACGACCTCGCTCCGCGATCGCCTGCTCCATATCGGCCACGCCATGGTGGCCTTTTTGTCGCGGCCTGAGATGGTTCAGTTCGAGCGCCGTATCGCCGCCGAAACCGAGCGCAACCCGGAAATCGGCCTCGCTTTCCTGAACGCCGGTCCGCGGCGGATGAAAGCGACGATGGCGACATTTCTGACCGCGATTTCCCAAAGCGGAGCCCTTGCCATTCCCGACCCCGCCCTCGCCGCCGAGCAATTTGCGGCCATGTGCAAGGGCTTCGGCAACGTCGAACTCCGCTTCGGCGCGCCGCCGAGCGCCCAATCAACCCAACGAAGGGTCGAGGCTGCGGTCGATGCCTTTTTGAATATCTACGGCGGGGGTCGGTAGGCTAGTCTGCTTCGTGGATGCCCGTATATCTGGCGGCGCGGCGCGCTGTGCTGTAGCGACATTCCATGGACCTCTATTCGCTCGTCAAAACGCTGCACATCTTGAGTGCGACGATCGTGTTCGGGACGGGGATCGGGATTGCCAATTTCATGTTCTTCGGAAGTCGTAGCCGCGTTCCGGTCGAGCGCGCCTTTGCCGCACGCATGACGGTGAAGGCGGATTTCCTGTTCACCCTGCCTTCGGTCATCATCCAGCCGCTGAGCGGTGCGTGGCTGGTGTGGCACGGCGGCTTCCGGTGGGACGATTATTGGCTGGTCGTCACCTATGGCCTCTATTTGCTGGCGGCGCTGTGCTGGGTGCCGGTCGTGTTCATTCAGATCCGCATGAAAAGGCTGCTGGAAGCGTCCGCACGGGGCGAGGCAATCGATGAAGCGGCCTATGTTCGGCTGTTTCGTAAATGGTTCATCCTGGGCTGGCCCGCGTTCGGCGGGCTGGTCGTCATTTTTTGGCTGATGGTCACCAAACCGACATGGTAGCCCGCGTCCTGATCATCGGTGGCTATGGCAATTTTGGCAGCTATATCGCGCGCAGCCTTGCCAATGACGCGAGCATCCACCTGCTGATCGGGGGACGCTCGGCGGCCAAGGCAAAGGCGTTTTCGGCGTCGCTCGGACCCGCTCATGTCGCCGAGGGTCATGCGATCGACATCGATGGCGACCTCACCGAAGCGCTGGGGCGAATCGCGCCAGACATCGTCATCCACACCACCGGGCCTTTCCAGACCCAGGACCACCGCGTCGCGCGGGCGTGCATCGCACAGCGCTGTCATTATATCGACCTCGCCGATGCGCGGGCGTTCGTGGCGACGATCGGCCGGCTCGATGCCGAAGCACGAGCGAAAAATCTGCTGGTGGTCAGTGGAGCCAGCTCGGTCCCCTGTCTGACGGCAGCGGTAATCGACGCCTATCTCCCGTCGTTCGCACGGCTCGAGGCGGTCGATTACGGCATCAGCGCGGCGCAGCACACCAATCGCGGTCTGGCAACAACCTCGGCGGTGCTCAGCTATGTGGGCAAACCGATCGAGATGCTGCGCGATGGCGCGATGAAAACCGTCCATGGCTGGGAAGACACGCATGTCGTCCGCTATCCCGGGCTTGGCACCCGTCTTTTCGGCAACTGCGATATTCCGGACCTGGCATTGTTTCCCGAACGCTATCCCACGCTCCGGTCGATGCGCTTTTGCGCCGGGCATGAGCTGAAGACGCTCCATATCGGCACGCGCATGCTGGGCGCGCTGGTCCGGTTGGGGCTGATCGGATCGCTCAGCAACCATGCCGGATCGCTGCTCAAGCTCGCTTTCGCATTCGATCGCTTCGGCTCGGGACAAAGCGGCTTTCATATGTTCCTGCGCGGCGTAGGTCATGGCGGCGATCCGCAGCAGCGACGCTTCTGGATCGTCGCGCGGTCGGGCCATGGGCCCTACATCCCGTGCATGCCGGCAATCCTGCTGGCCAGGCGGCTGGCAAGGGGTTGGTCGATAAGACCCGGCGCAACGCCCTGCGTCGATCTGATCGATCTCGACAGCTATCTCGGCGCGCTGTCAGATCTCGATATCGAGGTCATTCGGGACGAGATTAATGCCTGAGGTCTCAAAACAACCATTCAGCTATCGCAATGATCCGGCGGTCCCCGATTTCGATGACCGCAAAGCGCTGTTCGTGTTCGATGGCATCTGCGTGCTGTGCTCGAGCGGCGCGAGCTGGATCATGCGAAACGATGGCAGGGCGCTCGTCAATTTTACGCCTGCGCAGGAAGCGCTGGGCCAGGCGCTCTATGCCCATTACGGAATCGATATGGACGAGAGTTATCTGCTCATTGCAGATGGGTCCGCCTATACCGCGTCGCGCGGCTATCTGGAGCTCTGCCGGATATTGGGGCGCTGGTGGCACGCACTCCGCATGTCCGCCATCATCCCTGAACGCCTGCGCGACTGGCTCTACGCCCTGGTCGCCCGCAACCGATATCGCTGGTTCGGCAAGGCCGACTTTTGCGCGCTCTTGACCAAAGCGCAGCGTGAGCGATTGCTTTAGGAAGCGTGATCCAACCTCGATCGTCGTCTGATAGCAGATTGCAGGCTTTTGGCTGCGTTGCACCGAGAGAGAGAGAGCACGCGAGCTTGTCCCTTGGCGCGACAAGCAACTCCATTGCCGAACAAATCAGCCGCGACCAGACGATCCGCAATAATCAGCTCGCCGCCAGCGTCACGGCCATGGATGCATATCGCGACCGCCGGATCCCGCGATCCCGGACAAAACTTCGATATTTTGCCTGAAGTGCTGCTTCATGGCCTCGTCGGCTTCGACCGGGTTTCGTTCGAGAATTGCCTGCGCAATGCGCGCGGGCGGTCGTTGAGCATATAGAGACCGCATGATGGACGCACTCCAGATCAATGACCCACCCCGCGCAACTTGCGCTCTTTCCGTTTGCTCGCTCAAAGCTGCCGAGCTGCAATCGGTCAAAGGTAGCCCCATTTTCAGTTACGTAGCTGCCGATCCCCGCCGAGAGACTCTGGCCATTGTCGCGCCCGGTCGAGCAAGCAGTATCGCTACGAGCCTGCCCACTCGACCATGATTGCCCCGTCAGGTCGTTCGACGAAGCGAAAGCCTGCCCCCAGAAAGCGCTCGACGAGCGCTGCCGCCGTCAGCGTATGCTGACTCAGTTTTACCGTTGAAAAGGACCCGCCCCTCGCCATCGCGAAGGGAAGCAGCAATTGGTCTTGCAGGTAAGGGCCGGCGAAAGCCTCACACGCCAAATATCCCGCTATCCGCCGCGCCGCAGTTTTAGCTAGGCGTTCGGCGGGAATTCCGATTTTGCCAAAAGCCGACATTACCTCGGTCACATGATCGAATTCGGCTTCGAGCAATAGCGCATTGCCCGGCCCCTGATCAGCGGGAAGCTGGCGGATACCGAAGGCATCGGCGGGCCAGCCGGCAAGCGTCTTGGCCGCGGTCTTCAGCTCGCGGTCGCCGACGTCGAAAGGAACCCCCGCTATGATCGCGGTCGCGGAGACGCGGCGCAGGGCACCGCGCTTGACGCATTCGATCGCGCGCAGCGGCGCCGGCGCGATGTCGATCTCGACGCGCCCACCCCCGCGCGGGAAGAAGCCGTGGCGCACCAACCGCGCGGCAACGGTCGGCCCCATTCGGTTGATGACGGGCAGCAACGTGCGCTCGATGAACTCGAAGGGCGGCGCGGCCATCGCATGCGTCCCGCCCTCGAGTACGAGCCGCGACGGAGCATCGGCCAGCATCAGCGGCACCATGACCGTCTGCAGGACGAGCGCAGTGCTGCCCGCGGTACCGACCGCGAAATGATAGTCGCCGGGCGTGATCCGCCCCGGTCGGAACGAGATGCTGTTCGACCCGACCGCCAGCCCCGAACATTCGGCGCCGCCGATGACGCACGCGGCCTCGATCGCGGTGACATGCTGGCGCATGAGCCCCGGCTTCTCGCGTCCTCCACGAATATTCTCGATCGTGAAGGGCTCGCCGGTCAGCAGCGCCAGCGCGCACGCATAACGCAGCACCTGCCCCCCGCCTTCGCCTTCCGATCCGTCGATGATGATCATGTTCTTTGCTTACCTGTAAAATCCTGCCGACCAAGGCATCGGCCAAAACATCCAAATGTCGGGCTTGCGGCCTTCTTGCCCAAAGGTGGTCTCCACTATGGCTAGGGTGCCGGATAGTCCTCGTTGCCCTCTACCCAGACGGTGGCGTCGGGTTCAGGGATGAAGACTTTTGGCGTCATGCAATCGTCCTGCAAGGTCCCAATCGGGCACTTGCATCGGCAAAGCTGATTGGGGCCGCCGATACCGGCGATCCCGCAGCATCCGCCCAGCCCGGCGCCATTCTTCGGGAACTGCACGGAATCGGTCAGGTCCGTGGGGTTCAGCCAATATTGCGGAACGAAGGACAAGGACTCGCCGGGCGCGCGATAGAGCCACGGCGTCGCCTCCCATGCCTTGTATGCCGTACCCTGCGACACGATCGGCTTGCGAACCTCGATCAGCGGCTTCACAACCTTCGGATTCTTACCCGAAACGATGGTCAGCGGCGTCGTCAATCGCGCGCCACATATGCTGCAATAAAGCGACTTGCGCATGGCTTCTCACCAGAAGTTGGCGATGGCGGCGTGAAGGGGATCACCCCTTCACGCATACCACCTGCTTCAGCGTATGGACGATCTCGACGAGGTCGGCTTGCGCCGCCATAACGGCCTCGATCGGCTTGTATGCCTTGGGCGTCTCGTCGATGACGCCTTCGTCCTTGCGGCATTCGACGCCCGCGGTGTCAGCGATATGCTCGTCGAGGGTGACGAGCTTTTTCGCCGCGGTGCGGCTCATGACGCGGCCCGCGCCATGGCTGCAGCTGTCGAAGCTTTCGGCGTTGCCCAGCCCGCGAACGATGAACGATTTCGCGCCCATCGAACCCGGGATGATCCCCATCGTGCCTTTCGCTGCACGCACCGCCCCCTTGCGGGTGACGAGCACATTCTCGCCGAAGTGATTCTCGCGCGTCACATAATTGTGATGGCAGTTCACCGCTTCGGCCTCGGCCTCGAAGGGCTTGGCGATCTGGAGCCGCAGCGCGGCGATGACATTCGCCATCATCATGCGCCGGTTCAGCGCCGCAAAGTCCTGCGCCCAGCCGACCGCCTCGACATAATCGTCGAAATGGTCGGTCCCTTCCGGGAAATAGGCGAGGTCTTCATCGGGCAGGTTGATGAACCATTTGCACATGTCCTTCTTCGCCAGTTCGATGAAGTAGGTGCCGATCGCATTGCCGACGCCGCGCGATCCCGAATGCAGCATCACCCACACCCGCCCCTCGGTATCCAGACACAGCTCGATGAAATGGTTGCCCGTCCCGAGCGTCCCCAGATGCGTCAGGTTATTGGTGTTCTTCAGCCGCGGATGCTTGGCGACGATATGGCCGAAGCGTTCGGCCAGCGTCGCCCAGGCGTCGACGATCGCGGCCGGGGGATCGCCCCACGAACCGTGATCGCGCTGGCCGCGCCCGACCGACCGGCCGTGCGGAACCGCCGCCTCGATCGCGCTGCGGATGCCCTCCAGATTGTCGGGCAGGTCGTGCGCCATCAGCGTGGTGCGCGCGGCCATCATGCCGCAGCCGATGTCGACCCCGACCGCGGCCGGGATCACCGCGCCTTTGGTCGGGATCACCGATCCGACCGTGGCGCCGATCCCGACATGGACGTCGGGCATAGCGGCGACATGCTTGAACACGAACGGCATCTGCGCCGCCTTGCGAAGCTGCGCGCGCGCCATATCCTCGACCGGAACCCCGCGGGTCCACATCTTGACCGGGCGTCCGCCCTCGACGTTCAGCACTTCATAGGTCGTCTGGGTCATGGCTGACCTCCTCTTCGCTTCCTTGGGGCAGCGCTGTAGCAATGGCGAGCCCTTGAATCCTTCCACGTCGTTTGGGCGCTTGGGGGCGGCCGGCCCATTCCGGCCACCCCTCTTCCCGCGTCGTACCGGGCGACGTGAACCCCGGCACCGAACATAATGCAGAAGCCGTGCCAAACCGCTTGCCGATACCAAAACTTGGATCATCATTTTGATAAATTGCAATATTTTCTGAAACGAAAAAATCAGTCCGGCGAAACAAATTGGATTTTGAGATATCATTGTATCGTTCATTATAAATATGTATAAGAATGACATGAAGCCGCTGACCGTTCTTGGATTTCTGGGTTCGACCCTCGACGCGGGCAAGTTCGACGCCGGACGCTGGAACAAGTGGCGGCCGAGCGTGAGCATCTGCATGCAGGAGGATCTGCGCGTCGATCGCTTCATCCTGCTCCACGGCAGCCATCACCGCCGGCTGGCCGAGATCGTGGCAAAGGACATCGCCGACGTATCGCCCGAGACCGAGGTCGTCCCGCAAACGGTCGACTTCGACGACGCATGGGATTTCGAGGAGGTTTACGGCAAGCTGCTCGACTTCGCGCGCAGCTTTCCCTTCGATCCCGACGCGGAAGATTATCTGATCCACATCACGACGGGCACGCACGTCGCGCAAATCTGTCTCTTCCTGCTCACCGAGGCGCGCTACCTGCCCGGCCGGCTGCTGCAGACGCAGCCACAGCGCGGCGCACCGCAACCGGTGGGCATCTGGAACAGCATCGATCTCGACCTCTCGCGCTACGACAGTATCGCGACGCGCTTCGCCGAGGCCAGCGCGGAGAGCGCGAGCTTTCTGAAAAGCGGGATCGAAACGCGCAACCCCGCCTTCAACCGCATGATCGAGGAGATCGAACAGGTAGCAGTCCGTAGCCGTGCGCCGATCTTGCTCATGGGACCGACCGGTGCGGGTAAGAGTCAGCTGGCGCGGAAGGTCTATGAACTCAAGAAGCTTCGTCACCAGCTCGGCGGCCCGTTCGTCGAGGTCAACTGCGCGACGCTGAAGGGCGACAGCGCGACCTCGGCGCTGTTCGGCCATCGCAAGGGCGCCTTTACCGGCGCTGCGCAGGACCGTCCCGGGCTGCTCAAGAGCGCCGACAAGGGCTTACTGTTCCTCGACGAGATCGGCGAGCTCGGGCTCGACGAACAGGCGATGATCCTGCGCGCGATCGAGGAAGGGCAATTTCTGCCGGTCGGATCGGACAGCGAGACGCGAAGCGATTTCCAGCTGATCGCGGGCACCAACCGCGATCTTGTCGAACAGGTGCGCAAAGGCGGCTTTCGCAACGACCTGTTCGCGAGGCTGAACCTCTGGACCTTTTCGCTTCCCGGCCTCGCCGAACGCCGCGAAGACATCGCACCCAATCTGGATTACGAGCTCGAACGCTTCGCCGAGCGCGAAGGGTCGCGGGTCACCTTCAACAAGGAAGCGCGCCAACGATATCTTGCCTTCGCGGAGAGCCACGACGCGAAGTGGCAGGGAAATTTTCGCGATCTCGCCGCCAGCGTCACGCGAATGGCGACGCTCAACACGACCGGGCGGATCGACGTCGGCGCCGTCGATCTTGAGATCAAGCGCCTGGGCTCTACTTGGCACGCCGACATATCCGAAGCTGATATTTTCGACCTGATTCTAAGTAGAGACCAGCTGGCCGAGATTGATCCATTTGACCGGGTGCAACTGGCCTTCGTCGTCAAAACCTGTCGTGCATGCCGATCGCTGTCGGAGGCAGGGCGGCAACTGTTCGCGGCGTCTCGCGAGTTGCGTACAAGCACGAATGACGCGGATCGCCTTCGCAAGTATCTGGCTCGCTTTAATCTGACGTGGACCGATCTTCAGCAACCGGTCGGCGGGTACCGATAGTCGCCATCGAGCGCGGCTTTCAGAAATCAAAACCCTACTTGCACTTTCGGCGGCAGAGACTCTGCTCATTCGCGGCCCAATTCGCGGCAAATTTCCCTTGTAATTTCAGTCTCTCGGGCGCGCAATCAGGGCGCCAGATCCCTGTAACCTGCAGGAATGTGTGGAAGAAATTCTTCGTCCTAAGCCGTTGTTTTTAAATGATAAACTTGGTGGAGGCCCGAGCCGGAATCGAACCGGCGTGCACGGATTTGCAATCCGCTGCGTCACCACTCCGCCATCGGGCCTCATGCCAGATACCGCATCCATCGGGATGGGCCGGGGGTTGGACGGCGCCGCTAGTGAGGGGCTTTCGCCGCCTTGTCAAGGATTCGCCCGCGCGCCCGTCGCCGATGCGATGATGCAGGCTTGGCGGCACCGGCGTTGCCAGCTATGCGCGTCTATGCGGGCACAGGCTGTATTACTATTGCAATACAGCGTCGGTTGGGCTAGAGCTGCCCCGCACAGGTTCATGGCCCCAGGGAATCGGAAAAGGCTGATGGCGACGAAGTTTAGCGAATTCACCGCGGCGGACATGCGCGCTGCCATGATCGACAGCCAGCTGCGCACCAACGACGTCATCGATGCGGCGGTGGTTGGCGCGATGGCGGCGGTACCGCGCGAGGCGCATGTTCCCGCGCATCTGGCGAGCGTCGCCTATACCGACCGCGCGCTTGCGCTGGGGCATGGCCGCGCACTCAACGCGCCGCTGGTCACCGGCCGGATGCTGGTCGCCGCCGCAATCCGTCCCGGCATGCGCGTGCTGCTGATCGGCAGTGCGACGGGCTATACCGCCGCAGTGATGGCGCGCCTTGGCGCCGAGGTTCATGCAGTCGAGGATCAGGCCGAGCTGATGGCGATGGCCGCAGCTGCGACGACTGCCGAGGCGAACATCCATTGGGTCAACGGGCCGCTCAACGGCGGCGCGCCGGATGCGGCTCCGTTCGATCGCATCATCATCGACGGCGCGATCGAAACGCTGCCGGACGCACTCACCGCGCAATTGGCCGAGGGCGGCCGACTGGTCGCGGCCCGCCGCGAAGGCGCGGTGACGCGGCTGGTCCAGGGGGTCAAGGCCGGCGGCGCCGTGCCGCTCCGCAGCTTTGCCGACATGGACGCCGCGCCGCTGCCGGGTTTTGCCGCCGCGGCCGGCTTCACATTCTAAAAGCCAATCCCCTCCTCGTTTCAGGCTGACATGATGATGTTCGATACCGATAAGAAACGGCCTCTCCCCCGCGCCCGCTGGCTTGCCGGCCTCGCCGTCGGCGCCCTGCTGCTGCCGACCGCAGCGCACGCCGAAACGCTGCAGGATGCGCTGGCTAAAGCCTATGAAAACAACCCGACGCTGACCGCCGCGCGCGCCGGGCAGCGCGCGAACGACGAAAATGTCCCGATCCAGAAATCGGGTGGGCTGCCGAACGTCGGGGTGGGAGTGGATTACCAGGAAAATCTGGTGCTGCCCGGCAACAGCTTTTTCTCGCCCAAACGCTTCGTCAGCGTCGGCGGTCAGGTGTCGGTGCCGATCTATCAGGGCGGCGCGGTGCGCAATGCGGTAAAGGCCGCCAAATTTCGCGTCGAGGCGGGCCAGGCTGACCTGCGCGCGACCGAAGCGAGCGTTTTTGCGCAAGTCGTCGGCGCTTATATGGACGTGATCCGCGATCAGGCGATCGTCCAGCTCAACCAGAAGAATGTCGCGGTGCTGCGCACCAATTTGCAGGCGACGAGCGACCGGTTCGAAATTGGTGACCTGACGCGCACCGACGTCGCGCAGTCGGAAGCGCGGCTTGCGCTGGCCGAGGGTGATTTGCGCACCGCCGAAGCGAATCTGATCGCCAGCCGCGAATCCTATGTCCGTCTGGTCGGCGATGCGCCGGTCGACCTGGAACAGCCGCCGCAGCTGCCGAACCTGCCCGCCTCGCCCGACGAAGCGGTCGCGATCGCGCTGACCAGCAATCCCGACATCGAAGCGGCGAATCAGGTGGTCAACGCCAGCCGCGCCGATATCGGCGTGGCGCGCGCCGGACGCTTGCCCAAATTGTCGGCGACGACGAGCGGCGGCTATAACAACAATCTGAATTCGGTGAATGATCCGGCGTCGGAGAATACCACCAAGAGCGCTTCGGCGGGATTGTCGCTGACGGTGCCGATCTTTCAGGGCGGGCGCCCCTCGGCGCAGGTGCGTCAGGCGCAATCGCGGACCAGCCAGGCGATCGAAAATTACGTCGAGGTCGAACGCAGCGTCATCGCACAGACGCGCGGCGCCTATGCCGCGTGGCGCGCGAACGAGCAGATCATCGCCGCGACGCAGCAGGCGGTGAGCGCCAACGGCCTGTCGCTGGAGGGCGTGCGCGCCGAAAACAGCGTCGGCACGCGGTCGATCCTCGACATCCTGAATGCCGAGCAGGAATATCTGAACACCCAGGTCCAGCTGGTGTCGGCGCAGCGCAACTCCTATGTCGCCGCCTTCTCGGTCCTCGCCGCGATGGGCAAGGCCGATGCGCGCGATCTGGGGATCGAGGGCGGCGCGCTCTATGACCCCGAGGTCAATTACAACCGCGTCAAGGGCCAGATTTTCGACTGGGCCGACGATCCGGCGCCGCAGCAACAGGCGACCGACACGCGCGCGATCCCCGCGGCAACTGCCAGCGTTCCGGTCGGACCGCCCGCGCCGCCGCGACAATAAGGCTTGGCAAAACACCGCCCAAATCGGTAAGAGGATAGTTAACCATCCGGTAATCGCGATGGTTTAGGGGGTTGGTTATGGGCGATATGTCGCGGGAACCGTCGATGGAAGATATCTTGTCGTCGATCAGGCGAGTCATCGCACGCGATGAAGCCCCCGGCACGGCGCGCGAAATCACGCCCGCGATCGCCGAAGACATTCTCGATCTGCACGACGAGGAAGAGGATGAGGCCGATGCCGCACCCGCGGCCGACGAGCTCGTCTCCGAAGCCAGCGCCGATGCGGCGCGCCAATCGCTCGATGCGCTGACCGCCGCGATCGCCCCCGCCGTTGCCGCCGCAACGACTGCCGCGCCCGTCGCTGCCGGCCGCACGATGGAAGATGTCGTGCTCGATGCGCTCCGCCCGATGCTGAAGGACTGGCTCGACGCCAACCTGCCGAGCATGGTCGAGGCCATGGTGGCCAAGGAAATCAGCCGGATTACCGGACGGCGGATCTAGCACCCCCCTTCCCCCTTGATGGGGGAAGGATACGCAGCCTTGCCGCACAGCGGCTAGGCGAAGTTGGATGGGGGTGACGGTGCGCCCTTCCATCGCCGTTTCTGGCCGAGAACACACCCCCACCGCTGCGACTAAGCCAGCAAGCTGGCAAGTCTCCCTGCCTTCCCCATCAAGGGGGAGGACTAAGCTACCCCGCCCATTCCTCCAGCAGGTAACGCGCGATCGCCAGTGGCGGCGGCGCCATGAACGGCGCGCCCATGTCACCAGCCAGCGCAGCGCGCACCTCGGCCCTATCGACCCACATCGCCGCCTCGATCTCGGTCGTGTCGAGCGTCAGCGCCGGGTCGCTGGCGACCGCGCGGCAACCGATCATCAGCGATGATGGAAAGGGCCAGGGCTGGCTCGCGACATAGGTCACGTCCGTTACGCGAATGCCCGCTTCCTCGAACAATTCGCGCGCCACCGCTTCTTCCAGTGATTCGCCGGGTTCGACGAACCCAGCCAGCGCCGAGAAGAAACCCGGCGGAAAGCCGCCCTGCCGTCCGACCAGTACGCGCCCCTCGCATTCGGCGAGCATGATGACGACCGGGTCGACGCGCGGGAAATGTTCGGCTTTGCAGCTGCCGCAGCGGCGCCCCCAACCGGCGCGGAACAATTCGGTCGGCGTACCGCACACCGCACAAAAGCAATGCCGCGCGTGCCAGTCGACCAGGCTGCGCGCGCCGCCATATAGTGCCGCCTCCGGCCCCGACAGCAGCGGCAGCAACCGCATCACGGTGCGCGAACGCGCGTCGATGCGCACCCCGGCGGGCGCTTCGCGAACGAAATGCGGTACGCCCAAGTCGTCCAAACCGAGCAGCAACAGCGCGCGATCGTCGGCGGGGTCGAGCGCCTCCCAGCGCAGCCCGCCCCCTTCGCCGGGGACGAAATCGATCCCGTCGAGCGTCAGGCAGCGCGCGCGCGGGTCTGCTACGGCAGCAGCAAAACCGTCCGGATCGACCCGCAGCTGGTCGGCGCGGTCGAGCCACGCCCCGGTGAATCCCAACGGCAAGGGCATCAGGCCAGAACGTCCTTTATCACCGTTTCGCCGAACTTCGCCTGGAACGACACGGTTTCGGGCGGCATGATCTGCGTGTAGCCGGCGATGCGGTAGCCGAGCTTGCGGTGGACGAAACCGATGGTGCCCGCGGCGCCCGCCCAGCCGAACAGGCCTTCGCCGCCCGGCGAGGTCGGCAACGACACCCGCCCGCCAGCGCCGAAGCCCTGTCCATCGACGAACGTGCCTTTGCGATCGACAGCATCGTCCAGCATGTTCGACATCGCGAGCCGCGCCGTCTCGACCTTCATGATCCGCTTGCCGCCTGTCTCGCCCTCGCCGAGCAGCATGGCGAGGAAACGGTCATAATCGCGCGCGCTCGACACCAGCCCGCCGCCGCCGAAGGGGTAAGGCGGCGCATCTAGATAGATCGAGCTGGTCGCCGGGTCGAAAGGAAGCAACGCGCCGCCGAGTGACGCATAATTGCTGGTGAAGCGCCCGACGTCCCTGGCCTCCACCATGAAGCCGGTGCTCGTCATGCCCAGCGGATCGAACAACCGCGCCTTCAGGAACGCGTCGAACGGCTGCCCCGATACGACCTCGATCACCCGGCCGAGCAGGTCGAGGCTGATCGAATAGCTCCATTTGGTGCCGGGTTCATAGACCAGCGGCAACGCCGCGAGGCGGTCGGCCATCGCCGCCAGGCTTGGCGCGGCCTTTACATCGGCAAAGCCCGGCAGCTTCATCCGGCTCGCCTGCCCGCCGACGATACCATTGTCATCATAGGCTTTTTTGATCGGGCCTTTCTGAATGATATTATAGCCGAGCCCCGCGGTGTGGGTGAGCAGGTGGCGCACGGTAATCTGCGTTTTGGCGGGGCGCAGGTCGGTGATCGACCCGTCGGGGGTGGTCTGCACCTGCATCTTTGCGAATGCGGGCAGGAAGTCGGCGATCGGCTGGTCGAGCTTCATCTTGCCGTCTTCGATGAGCAGCATCGCGGCGATACCGGTCACCGGCTTGGTCATCGAATAGAGCCGCCACAAGGTATCGGGTCCGACGGGTACCGCATCGCTGATCGATTGCACCCCGGCGCCGAAAAAGTCGGCCGCATCCTGACCCTTGCCGATCGCGGCGAGCGTGCCCGCGAGTTCGCGGCGATCGACGAAGCCTTTGATGAAGGCGTGGGTTGCGGGGTAGAGCTGCGCACCGCTTTCTCTCCACGCGAATGCGGCGCGCGGCAGGAGCGCGGCACCGCCGCCCAGCGCCAGCCCGCCGAGCAGCGCGCGGCGCGAAACCATCATGTTCATGCGTCTCTCTCCAGCATCTTGTCGATCAGCTTGCGATAGAGCGTCGGCAGCCCCGCCGCGTCAAGGTCAGAGATCGGCCACCATTCGCCTTCCGCTGCGGCATCGCCGTTTTCGGGAAGCGCGTCACGCCGCACCAGTTTCAGTGTCAGGTCGAAATGGGTGAAACCATGATCGACTTCGGCCACCGCCGACTCGATCGGACGCGTATCGGTCCAGTCACCGCCGGGCAGCGCGCGCATCCCGCCAAGCATCCCTTTGCCCGGACGGCGGACGAGCCAGACCCGCGCGTCGCGTTCGATCCAGTGCGCCAGTCCGTGACGATGCGCCTTGGCCTTTTTGGGCGGCTTGACGGGCAGCCTTTCGACGTCGGCGCGCCCGCGCGCGCGGCAATCCGCCATCAGCGGACAGGCCGCGCAGGCAGGAGCTCGCGGCGTACAAATGGTCGCACCCAGGTCCATCAGCGCCTGCGCGAAATCGCCCGGGCGGTCGGCGGGAACGATCGGCGCCAGCGCGGCGCGAATCTCGCGCTTCGCCATGGGCAGCGGGGTTTCGATCAGGCGGTGGCGCGCGATCACGCGTTCGATATTGGCATCGACCACGACTGCCGCACGGCCAAAGGCGATCGCCGCGACCGATGCCGCGGTATAATCGCCAATCCCCGGCAGCGCACGCAAGGCCGCCTCGCCGTCGGGAAAACGCCCGCCATGATCGCGCACGACGGCGCGTGCGCAGGCGAGCAGGTTGCGCGCGCGGGCATAATAGCCGAGCCCCGCCCAAGCGGCCATGACGTCGGCATCGTCCGCCGCCGCCAAGTCGGCGACCGTCGGCCAGCGGGCGGTGAAACGCTGAAAATAGCCCGCAACCGCGGCGACCGTCGTCTGCTGCAGCATGACCTCGGCCAGCCAGATGCGATAGGGATCGGGGACAATGTCGCTGCCCGGCGCGATCCGCCACGGCAGCACGCGCGCGGCGCGGTCGTACCAGTCTAGGATGCGAGCAGGAAAGCTCACGCTCATAAGCCCCTCCCCTTCAGGGGAGGGATTGGGGTGGGGTCCATCGGCCTTGCGCAAGGCCGATGGACCCCACCCGCTGCGACTAACGAACAAGTTCGTAAGTCTCGCTGCCCTCCCCTGAAGGGGAGGGCTGATTCAATGTCGATAGTCTGGACGCTCACCCCCCGCCTATGGCATGGCACCCGCGATGACGAAAGACAGCGGCGACGGCCCGCCCGCCAAAAAGGCGGCAGCGAAGGCAGGGGCGAAAAAGCCCAAGGCGCCGGTGCGCGCTTACGAACGGCCGCGTGGCGGCGAAGCGCGGATGATCTCCGACCTCGTCCCTGAAATCGGCCGCGCCGCCTTTCGCAAGTTCGGTTTCATCCAAAGCTCGGTGGTGAGCCGCTGGCGCGAGATCGTCGGCGACCGGCTCGCCGACGTCACCCAGCCGGCGATGATCCGCTTTCCGGTCGGGGCGAAGGCGGGCGGGACGCTGCACCTGACGATCAGCGGCGCGCACGCGCCGATGCTGCAACATGTCGCCCCCGACATCATCACCGCGGTCAATCGCTTCTTCGGCTATGCCGCGGTCGCGCACGTCCGCATGACGCACGGCCATGTGAGGCCCGCCGCGCCCGTTCAGCCGCCAGCCATGCTGAAACCCGTACCCGCCGAGCTGGGGGACAGTTTGCGCGACATCGGCGACCCGGAACTGCGTACCGTGCTCGAACGCATGGCATCGGGACTGGCCGCGGCGCCCAAACTTCCCCGGATCAGTTGAAAGACCCCAAGAGATGGCCGTTTTTGACGATTCCCCGCTCGATCGCCGTACCGCGGTGCTCGCACTATCGGGCGCCGCGCTGACCCTGATCGCCGCGACCCCGGCCAAGCCGGCGCCCTGGTCGTCAAAGGTCACGACAAGTTCGATCGGCGCGCATGTCGTCGGCAACCCCGCCGCCAAGGTTCGGCTGGTCGAATATTTCAGCTACACCTGCCACGTCTGCGCCGATTTCGCCAAGCTCGGTTCGGCGCCGCTCAAGACGCAATATATCGACCGCGGGCTGGTGCTGTTCGAATATCGTAATCTGGTCCGCGACCCGGTCGATATGACCGCGGCGCTGCTCGCCCGCTGCGGCGGCCCCACCGCGTTCGCGCGCAACCATCAGGCGATTTTTGCCGCTTTCGACACGTGGATGGCCAAGGTGAAGAACGCGAGTGAGGCGCAGCAAACCAGCTGGTTCGAAGGCACCACCGCGCAGCGCGCCCGCAAGATCGCCGCCGATACCGGGCTCGCCGCGCTGATGCGCGCTCGCGGCTACACCCAGGCGCAGCTCGACGCCGCGCTCGACAGCGAAGTCGCACAGGCCGAACTGACCGGGATGACCAACATCGGGCGCAGCGCCGACCGCGTCGGCGGCACTCCGACCTTTTTCGTCAACGGGCGCAACGCCGAAGTCACCGCCTGGCCCGCGCTTAAATCGAAACTCGACCTCGCGATCAAGGGATCGTAAAAGCCTGCCCATCTTGTTTCCGGAGAACAGCACATCATGACCGCATCGCTTCGTATCGCCCTACTGTCTTCGCTTGGCGCGCTCGCGCTTGCCGGTTGTGGCGGCGGCGCCAGCGACCCTGCCAAGGAACAGGAGGTCGTTGCCAAGGTCGCGGCGCCCGCGGGCAAAAGCTGGTCGCAGGTCGTCAGCTTCGATGGCGACGGCGTGGTGATGGGCAACCCCGACGCACCGATCAAACTCGAAGAATTTGGCGCCTTCACCTGCGGCCATTGCGCGCAGTTCACCAAGGATTCGCACGAAGAACTGAAGCGCGATTTCGTCGATACCGGCCGCGTGTCGTACAAGCTGACCCCGTTCATGCTGCACCCGGTCGACGCTATTGCTGGCGCGATTGCAAAATGCGCCGGCCCCGACCGCTTCTTCCCGCTCGCCGACGCGACCTTCCTCGAGCATGAAGCCTTCATCGCCGGGGCGCAAAAGCCGCAGCCTGGGATCGAGGCCGCGATGCAGCTGCCCCCCGAACAGCGCTTCACCGCGCTCGCCAAGGGCTGGGGCATCGATCAATTTTACCAGCAGCGCGGTGTTCCCGCCGCAACGATCCAAGCGTGCCTGAGCAAGGTCGACAATGTGTCGGCGATCGAAAAGGGCACCAACGCCGGGGTCGAAAAATATCAGATCACCGGCACCCCGACCTTCGTCCTCAACGGCCAGGTCGTCGAAGGCATCAACACCTGGGGCCCGCTGCGCGACCGCCTGCGCACGATGGGCGCTCGCTGACGATGCGCAATCCTCCCTGCCGCGAAGCGGTGGGGAGGGGGACCGCCGCCGCAGGCGGGGGTGGAGGGGCCGCGACGCCAGCGCCATAGCCCCTCCGTCAGCGCTTCGCGCTGCCACCTCCCCATGGCTGCGCCACGGGGAGGATCGATAACTGCCCCTTGCGACTCCCCCGCCCGCGCGGCATGACGGCTGGCAGGGGGATATGTGACACCAGCGTTGCAACATCCGCGATTCGATGATCTGCACGGGACGTTCCCGTGCAGATAAAACGCCTGCGCCTGACCGGTTTCAAATCCTTCGTCGAACCCACCGAACTGCGCATCGAGCCCGGCCTGACCGGCGTCGTCGGCCCCAATGGCTGCGGCAAGTCCAACCTGCTCGAGGCAATCCGCTGGGTGATGGGCGAATCCAGCCCCAAATCGATGCGCGGCGGCGGGATGGAGGATGTCATCTTCGCCGGGACCGCATCGCGACCGGCGCGCGATTTTGCCGAAGTCGCGCTCCATTGCGACACCGAAGGCGCGCTTGTCGCGGGGCTGTCGGACGGCGAGGATGGCGACGATCTGGAAGTGATCCGCCGCATCGAGCGCGGCGCGGGCAGCGCCTATCGCGCCAACGGCCGCGACGTGCGCGCCAAGGATGTGGCGCTGATCTTTGCCGACGCCGCGACCGGCGCGCACAGCCCGGCGCTGGTCAGCCAGGGCAAGATCGCCAATGTCATCGCGGCAAAACCCACCGACCGCCGCGCGATGCTCGAGGAAGCCGCCGGAATCGCCGGGCTGCACGTGCGCCGCAAGGACGCCGAGCAGAAATTGCGCGCGACCGAAACCAACCTCGCCCGCCTGTCCGAAATCACCGCCGACATGGAAGTGCGCGCCAATGCGCTGCGGCGGCAGGCGCGGGCGGCAGAGAAGTACAAGAAGCTGAGCGACGAGATCCGCATCGCCGAGGGGCGGCTGATCTACGCGCGCTGGCGTGACGCCGCCGAAGCCGCAGACCAGGCGCGCCGCGACAGCGATGCCGCCGAAGCGGCGGTCAAGACCGCGCAGACCGAGCTGGAAACCGTGTCGGCCGCGCAGACCGAGGTTGCCACCCGCGTCGCCACCGCGCGGTACGACGCGCAGGCACAGCGCGACGCGCTGGCCGAGGCGACCGCGACGCAGGTGCGTCTGCAGGGCGAAGAGCGCGCCGCCCGCCAGCGGCTCGAAGACCTGGCGGCGCAGCAGCGGCGCATCGCCGACGACCGGGCGCACGAAGGCGAACTGGCGCGCGAGGCGCATGGCGCGCTGACCGCGCTCGATAGCGAAACCAAAGCGTTGGCGGCGGAGATGGCCGCGCACGATGCCGGCAAGACAGCGCTCGCCGAGGCCAATCTGGCGGCGCAGGCGCGACTACGCGATGCCGAGGTTGCGCTGGCGCAGGCGCGCGCCAAGGCCGCGAGCGAAGCCGCCGACCGACGCATCGCGGTGTCGGCGCGCGACAGCGCCGCGGCGACGGTGCGACGGATCGACGCCGACAAGGCGCGCGTCGACGCCGAAATCGCCGCGCTCGGCGATAGCGCCGCGCTGACGGCGCGCCATGCCGACAGCGTGGAAGCCGCCGAAGCCGCAGAAGCCGCGATCGCCGCCGCTGAAACCGCACTGCAAACGTCGGAAGCCGACCGCGAAGCGATCGCCGCCGAGCTTGCGGGCGTTGAGGCCGGACTTGCCGAAGCGCGTACCGCGCTGGCGGCGCTCGACGGCGAGGCGGCGACGCTCGAACGCGCGCTCGCTGCCGGACGCCGCGACGAGGCGCGCATCCTCGACCAGCTGCGCGTCGCGCCGGGTTATGAAGCCGCGCTCGCCGCGGCGCTGGGTGACGATCTCGACGCCGGGACCGCCAAGGAGGCCGCGCGCAGCTGGGGCGGCGCCGAACCCGGGAAGGATGACCCTGCCCTGCCCGCCGGCACCCGGCCGCTCGCCGAATTTGTGACGGCACCCGCCGCGCTGGCGCGCCGCCTGGCGCAGGTTGCGGTGGTCGATGCCGATGACGGACAGTCGCTGTACGTGGGCCAACGACTGGTCACGACCGACGGCGTGATGCGCCGCTGGGACGGCTTTGTCGCGCGCGGCGACGGCGCCACCGCGACCGAGCGGCTGCAACGGCAGAACCGTCTCGACGCGCTGGCGGCGCAGCGCCCGCAGGTCGCGCTGGGGGTGCAGGAACTCCGCGACCGCCGCGATGCCGCCGCCGCCAGGGCCGCCGAACTGACCGACGCCGCGGTCGCCGCGCGCAAGGCGCTGGCGCAGGCGGACGAGACCCGCCGCACCGCGCTGCGTGCCGCCGATCAGGCGCAAGCCGCGCTCGACCGTCATCGCGACGCTGCGGCGCTGTTCGACCGGCGGCTCGGCGAGATCGCCGCCGCGGCAAAGGAAGCCGCCGAGGTGCTGGCGACACAGGAAGCCGCGCTCGCGGCGCTCCCCGACGACAGCATCGCCCGCGCCGCGCTCGACGCCGAGGAGCAGGCGGCCGAGCGCGCCCGCAGCGACGCCAACGGCGCCCGCGAAGCCCTTACCGCGCATGAACGCCGCCTTGCGACCTTGAGCGAGCGGCAGGCGGTCGTCAGCGCCGAGATCAAGAGCTGGAAAGCGCGCGCGGGCGAAGCAGCGCGGCGCGTCACCGAAATGGACAAGCGCGCCGACGCGCTGGCCGCCGAGGCGGCGAAGCTTGCCGATGCGCCCGAAAAGCTGGCCGAGCAGCGCGCGGCGGCGGAAGAACAACAGGCGAAGCTCCGTGACAAGGTCGCCGCCGCCGAGGCGCAGGAACGCGCCGCCGAGGCGGCGCTGCGCGAAGCCGAAACCGCGCTGAACGCGATCCGCGAGCGCGTCGCGGCTGCGCGCGAAACGCGCGCCGGGGCGATCGCGCGCTCCGAAAATGCCGAGCTGCGCCGCATCGAGATGGGCCGCCTGTCGGGCGAACGCTTCGAATGCCCGCCGCCGCTGTTGCCCCAGAAGGCGGGTTTCGAAAGCGAAAGCGTCCGCGACGCAGGCGCGGAATCGGCGCAGCACGACCGGCTGATCGCCGACCGCGAGCGGCTCGGCCCGGTCAATCTGGTTGCCGCCGACGAACTGATCGAACTCGACAGCGAACGCGAAAAAAGCGCGGCCGAGATCGAGGAGCTGACGCAGGCGGTCCACCGGCTGCGCGGGTCGATCGGCAATTTGAACCGCGAAGGCCGCGTCCGTCTGCTCGCGGCGTTCGAAACGGTGAACGGCCATTTCCAGCGGCTGTTCACGACATTGTTCGATGGCGGCCAGGCGCATCTCGAACTCGTCGATTCGGACGATCCGCTCGAAGCGGGGCTGGAGATCATGGCGCAGCCGCCGGGCAAGCGTTTGGGCACGCTCACGTTGCTCTCGGGCGGCGAGCAGGCGCTGACTGCGGTCGCGCTGATCTTTGGCCTGTTCCTCACCAACCCGGCGCCGATCTGCGTCCTCGACGAGGTCGATGCGCCATTGGACGACGCCAATATCGAACGCTTCTGCGACCTGCTCGACCGCATGACGCGCGAAACCAACACTCGCTATCTGATCGTCACCCACAATGCAGTGACGATGGCGCGCATGCACCGCCTGTTCGGGGTGACGATGGTCGAAAAGGGTGTCAGCCGCCTGGTGTCGGTCGACCTCGGCGGCGCGGAGGAATTGCTGGCGGCAGAATAGGTTGACAATTTCTGTAACTACATTAAATTGTCCGAGCCTACCCCAGCAATGCTCGTATCGACTGCTCTTGGCGAGAGAGATATAGGGTTGTGGCGATGAAAATTGCTTATGATGAGCGAAAGCGCCAATGGACGCTTCTGGAACGCGGTCTGGATTTCGCCGACGCCAGCAAGGTTTTTGAGGCAGATTATCTGGAGTTTCTCGACGACAGACACGATTATGGCGAGGATCGCTACATCGTTTACGGAGAACTTGACGGTCGGGCTGTCGCGATCGTCTGGACGCTACGAAACGATATCCGCCGCATCATTTCGATGAGACATGTCCATGACGAAGAACTCGAAGCCCGCCGAAAAGCCTTGGACTGATCCGGACGATGCTCCCGAATGGACGGAGGATCATTTTCGCCGTGCCGCCGTTTACGAGAATGGCAAGCTGGTCAAGCCCGCGGACGGCACATGGACAAAACCCGGCCGCCCCAAATCCCCCGACCCCAAGCAGCAGGTGACGCTCCGCCTCGACAGCATCGTTCTCGAAAAATTCCGCGCGATGGGGCCGCGCTGGCAGAGCCGCATCAATGCGGAGTTGCGCAAGGCACTCGGTCTCTAGGGCGCCATTCCGACGACCAGCATCGCGGCGAACACCAGCAGACCGGCAAAGCGGTTGCTGCGGAACTTCGCGAGCGCATCCTCGCCATTGTCGGGTTCCAGCGTCACCACCTGCCCGGTGAAATGCACCGCCGCGGGAACCAGCGCGACCAGCACCAGCGGATCGGGGCGCACCGCCCACAGCGCGCCGCCCCAACCGGCGAGCGCAAATCCGTAACAAAGCGCAACGCCGCCTTTGACATGGCGCCCCATCGCGCGCGCGCTGGATTTGACGCCGACCAGCATGTCGTCCTCGATGTCTTGCAGGGCGTAGATCGTGTCATATCCGATCACCCACGCGACGCACCCGGCATAGAGCAGCGGCAGCGCGATCCCCTCCCCGCCGCCGACCGCAATCCAGGCGACAAGCGCGCCCCAGCTGAACACCAGCCCCAGCCACGCCTGCGGCCACCAGGTGATGCGCTTCATGAACGGATAGCCCGCGACCAGAATCAGGCTGGCGAGCGCGACGATCTGCGCGGGCAAAGGCAGCTGGAGCAGCACAAAGAGGCCGACGAGCGACAGCAGCACGGCCCACAGCGCGGCATTGCGCACCGACACCGCACCGCTCGCGATCGGGCGCGACGCGGTGCGGGCCACCTGCGCGTCAAGGTCGCGGTCGACGATGTCATTATAGACGCACCCCGCGCCGCGCATCGCAATTGCGCCGAGCAGCAGCCACAGGAACAACGGCCAATCCCTGACCGCACCGCCGCCGAGGGCGACGCCCCACGCGCAGGGCCAGTAGAGCAGCCACCAGCCGATCGGGCGATCGAACCGCGCCAACAGCGCATAAGGGCGCGCGGCGGCGGGTAGCAGCGCCACAAAACCACGCAATTGGCTGTCGGGAGGATGGGTCGTGGTCATCGGCAGCGGCGCATGTAGCAGCCGCTGCCCGCGTGATAAACGGTTATCGGATGCGGCGCGCGATCAGGTACAGAGCGCGGGCGTCACCGCAGGCGCCGGATTGAACACGCCGGTGCCATTGTCGCCATGGAGGTCGCGCGCCTCGCGGATCAGGAAGGCGGAGGTTTCGCGGATCCGCTTCGTCTGGAACCATTTGCCCCACAACAGGGATTTATAGTCGTAGGTTACCTCGACCAGCATGATCGCGGTACCCGCCGAGGCGGTGGCCCCGACACCCGCAAAGCTTGTTCCCGTCGCCCCCGTCCCTTGCGGGCCGAAAGCGGAACTGACCGGCAGATCACCGTAGCAGCGCTGCCAGTGGATCCATTGTCCGCCGTCGGCATTGCGTTCGATGCTCGACAGAATGACCCGGCCGTTGGCCTTGAAATTCATGCCCTTCGCCTGTTCCTCGACCCCGGCAAACACTTCGTTGATGTCGACTTCACGCACGCGCGGCTGCGACAGGTTGCTGCCAAAGGCGATTCGCGCAGCGTTGTCGGCGGCGCTGAGGCCGATCTGGTTCACCCGCGTCCCCGACAGGAGCAGGTTGGCATATTCGATGCCGCCAAAGCCGATCATCGCAAGGATGGGGACGCAAAAGGCAACTTCGATCATCGCCACCGCACTGACGTCGCGCGCCAGGCGGCCGAGCATCTTTGATCGCCGCGCAATCCGCGCCTGCGCACGTTTGAGTAGGCTGGTCATGAACAGATCACCTGTTTCGTGGACGTCGCCGCGTTGTACGGCTGGTTGCGCAGCACCGTGGACGCAACGAGCGTACTCTGCTGCGACTGCCCAAGGAATTTCCACACCGGCAACACGCGATTGATCCGCAACGAAGCGGTGTAGAGCACAACGTCTTCGGCGCCGCCATTGCCGGTCTGGCCGCGATCGGAATCCCAACTGGCGTTGCCATTGACGTCCTCGAAACACTCACCGCTGTCATAGCTGCCATTGTTGTTGGCGTCGGTGAAGGCTTCGGGATCGCCGACTTCGCTGAAACTGTCATAGGATTTGCGGGCGAAGGTCACTTCACCTTGGGGAAAGACGTTCAAGACCTTGCGCCGCACGTCATTGTCGAGCGCGGTCTGGCTGAGCGCATTACCCTCGAGCGTCGCGGCGCGTGCCGCGGCGTTGACCACGCCCTGCAATTCCAGCTTGGCATAATATTGCCACGAAAAATCGAGGATCCCGAACACCACGATCAGGAACAGCGGCGCTGTCAGCGCGAACTCGACGATCGTATTGCCCCGCTGGTCGCGGCGCAGGCGGCGGAAGACGGTCGCGCGTGTCATTGCGACAGCCGCAGTTTCGAGATTTGCCGGGCGATCGCCTGGAAATTCTCGTTAAGCTGCGCCGCATTATTCGCCTGATAGGCCTTGCCCGGGCTCGCGCAGCTGGTGAGCGAGCTGTTCAGCGACACGCCGAAGCTGACCACCCAGACGGTGATATTCTTCGCCTTCGCCCTTGAGCACAATTGCGCGAAACGATTGTTGTGGCGGGTCGTCAGATTGGCGTCGCTGGTGCCGCCAACGCGCTTCATCAACCACTCATAGCCCTGGAACGACAGGTTGCCCATGTTCGGCGCCATTTCGCCGTCGGTCATGAAGACGATATGGCGGCTGATCGGGCGGTTGTTCGGCGCCGTCGCATTTTCGTCCGAGAACATGCCGTCGGGCGACAGCAGGCGCACGCCCCACACCATGCCGGCGTCGTGATAGGTACCGCCGACCGGCTGGAGCGACTGGATATAGCTGTTGAAGGTCGACCGGTCGCTGGCCGTCTGCGTCGTCAGCTTCATGGCCGCGACCGGGCAGACGCCCCAGCCGTTCGACCAGTAGCGCGAATAATTCTGCCAGCTGCCGTTCGTGCTGCTGTTGCTCGACACGCTGCTGCTGTTGACGGTGATCGAGCCCGTCGTCGAAGGCGTGCCGCCCGGGCTGCTCGCGCGCGGGAACGCAATCTCGGGAATCAGCACTTTCCACTTGGTATCGTCGTCGCTGGTCGGCGCGGTATCGACATCCATGTCATGCGCGTCGGCTGGCGCCGTTTCGGTGGGACCGAAAGGCTCGGTACCGCGTTCCATCACACAGCCGCCCCATGTGTTCGATACGGTGGCGCCCGAATCGCCGGTGTCGGTCTGGATCGCGGTGCCGGCCTTGGCCTGGCTGACGTCGAACACGCGGTCCTGATAGGTATATTTATTGTCGAA
This sequence comes from Sphingopyxis sp. EG6, assembly GCF_003609815.1. NCBI lineage: Bacteria > Pseudomonadati > Pseudomonadota > Alphaproteobacteria > Sphingomonadales > Sphingopyxidaceae > Sphingopyxis > Sphingopyxis sp. EG6. Next base: position 37,175 of record NZ_AP017603.1, on the reverse strand, counting down.
CGACTGGGTCGGCGTTTCGGTCACCGTCGTCGTGTACGTACGCGTGAAGGTCGCGACGCGGCGTTGCAGGCGGCAACGGCTGTTCGACCAGGTGTAGCGATAGTTGTAATAGGTGTAGGTCTGGTTGGTGTCATAGGTCGTTATGCGATTGCCATTGCCATCGACATATTGCGCCGTCTGGTTCGAATTGGGCGAACCGCTGGGCGTCGGCGTGGTATCGGACGGCGCCTCAAGATCGCCGCAGGTCGAGCTTGTCTGGCCATTAACCGTGCTGACGTTCGAATAATTGCCATAGGTGGTATTGCCGTCGGTATATTCCTCGGACTGTTCGGTCGTCGCATTGCCCCAAACCACCCTGAACACCGGCGTGCGCGACGGCAGCAGGACGTTGTCCGACAGCCAGGCCGGATTTTTGGCATAGAGGATGCTGCCGACGTTGGCGGTCGAGCTGTAGGGCACGACGCCAAAACGCAGGCGGCCATCGCCGACATCCGCGGTGGTCAGCGTATCGAAAAAGTCCATCGTCGCCGATTTGAGCGCGGTGATGCGGTTGACCGAGTCGCCCGAATTGGTCTGTGCCATCGACCCGGTGACGTCGAGCACCATCATCACGTCGGCGTTCGAAATCTCCAGCTTCGCGGTGCAATTCACCGCAAGGTCGAATTTCTGATAATTGAAGATCTGCATCAGGACCGTCGGCAGCCGCGCGGAGGCAGTTCCCCTGACGTTCGACGTCCCGTCGGCCTGCGACGCAAAGGTTACGTTGCTGCTGCCATAGGCGGTCTGGCTGTAGTTGAAGTTGAACATCTTGTTCGCTTCGGCCTGCGCCGCCGAGGTATAGGTGCCGCCCGCCATCGCGCGGCGTCCGGCGAGCACGCCCGCGTCGCACGCCTGTTGCAGGCGCAGCTGCGCCATATAGGCGCGGCCGATGTCGATGCCCGATCCGAGCATACCGATGATCGGCAGAATCGCCGCCGCGGTCAGGAACATTGCGTTGCCGCGATTGTCGCGCAACAGGCTGTTGGTGCCCAGCCGCATGCGGCTGAAAACGGTCCCTCGCATGGTCTAACCCCTCTTGGTCCAGACACGCGGCCCACTACAGATGCGTGGCTGGTATTCTCGCACTAGGGCGAAACTGCTTACCAAACTGCTAATTGGCCGGTGACGGATTGGGCGCGAAAAGGCCGGATCTGACCCGGATCGGGACAATATGCGGGAACGGGACACCATGGGTGCGCAGATTTCCTTCCTCTGCTATCGCACACCCATGCCCGCAACGCCCGCCTGGCCGCCTGCCAGCACCCCCCGCCTGTTTGTCGATCTGCCGCTGGCGCCCGGCACGGCGCCGATGATTGACGGTCCCGCCGCCCATTATCTGCTGAACGTCATGCGGCTGAAGGTCGGTGCGCCTATCCTGCTGTTCGACAATCGCAGCGGCGAATGGCTGGCCAACATCACGGAGGCAGGCAAACGCTCGCTCACCGTTTGCATCGAGCGCCAGACGCGCGCGATCGAGACGGTACCCGACCTGTGGCTATGCTTTGCCCCGGTGAAAAAGACCCGGCTCGACTGGATCATCGAAAAGGCGACCGAGCTTGGCGCCCGGCGGCTGCAGCCGGTGATCACCGAACGCACGATCGTTGAGCGCGTCAAGCGCGAGCGGCTGGAAGCGCAGGTGATCGAAGCGTGCGAGCAATGCGGCCGCAGCGCGCTGCCCGAGCTTGGCGAGCCGACCAAATTGACCCAGCTGCTCGCGGACTGGCCCGCCGAGCGCGCCTTGCTGTTCGCCGACGAAGCGGGCGGCGCGCCGCTGTCCACCGTCGCTGCCCCCGCCCCCGCCGCGATCCTGGTCGGTCCCGAGGGCGGCTTTACGCCGCGCGAGCGCGCCCTGCTGCTTGAAAACGCCGCGGTGCGGCGTATCGCGCTTGGTCCGCGCATCCTGCGCGCCGAGACCGCGGCGATTGCGGCCATCAGCCTGTGGATGGCACAGCATGGCGACTGGACGGCGAGCGGCTGAACCCGACATTCTGTTCCGTTCCCGGACAGAATGTGCACCAAGCGCCCGATTTTAACCGCATATTAGCTATGCATGGGCATAGCGGCCCGATGCAACGGCAGGACCAGAGCCGATATTGCTGGCGTGGGGGCCAGCACGCACAGTTTATACGGGCCCTTGCGGTACTCGTTGGGCTGGCGCTGTCGCTCGTCGCCAATCCGGCGGCGGCGCAAACCAGCACGACCTACAGCAACACGACAAACGGGACGATCAGCGAGACCGCGACCACCTGTACCAGCCCGATGGTGCGCAATTTCACCGTCGCCGCGAATGCCCAGATCACCGATGTCAACATCGGCGTCCAGTTCAGCCACACCTACCGCGGCGATATCCGTGCGACCTTGGTGTCGCCGACCGGCACTGTGGTCAATCTGATCACCAACGTCGGGGCGGGGGCGGACAATCTGAACGTGCTGTTCGACGACAGCGCCGCGACCAGCATCACCACCCACAGCGCGAACGACAACACCGCCGCCGCGCCGCCATATCAGCGGACCTTCAGCCCCGAAGGCTCGCTCGCGTCGTTCAATGGCCAGGGTTCGGCGGGAACCTGGCAGCTCACCATCTGCGACTCGCTGAACGGCGATACGGGCAATTTCACGCGCGCCGACCTGACGCTGACGACGGTGCCGATGGCGCCTTCGGCCGATTTGTCGCTGACCAAGTCGGTGAGCAACGCCGCTCCGGCTGTGGGCGCCAGCATCAATTATGTGCTCAGCGTTACCAACGCCAGCGGCTCGGCGCTGACCGCCACCGGGGTGACGGTACAGGATATGCTGCCCGCGGGCTTTGCCTTCACCGGCGCATCGGGCTTCGGCAGCTACAACAGCACCACCGGGGTATGGACGGTCGGCAGCATTCCGCCGGGGACGACGCGCACGCTCACGATAACCGGCACCGTCACCGCGACCGCCGGCGCAACGATCACCAACATCGCCGAAGTCAGCGCCTCGTCGGCGTTCGATTTCGATTCGACCCCGGGCAATGGCGCCGCGGGCGAGGATGATTATGACACGGCCAGCTTCACCGTGACCGGCACCCGCGTCGCGGGGACACCGCCGACGCTGGTCTGCCCGGTTGGCAGCACGGTTCACGACTGGGACAGCGTCAGCTGGACGGCGGGAACGACCAGCGGCAGCTATGCGCTGGCCGCGATCGGGACGATGAATTTCAACATTTCGATCAGCGGCGGGGTGTTCCTGAACAACGCCACCTATGGCGGCCAGTCGCCGACGCGGCAAAATGTGGTCACCGGCGGATTTTCCCCCGCGCAATTTTCGATCTTTGAGATCGTCGACATGTCCAGCCAGGCGGGCAGCGTGTCGAGTGTCTTCACGCTCCCGACGGCGGTGCCGGGGGTGCAGTTCCGGTTGTTCGATATCGACTATGCCGCCGGGCAGTTCGCCGACCGGGTGACCGTCACGGGCAGTTTCAACGGATCGCCGGTAACCCCGGTGCTGACCAACGGCGTCAGCAACTATGTCATCGGCAACAGCGCCTATGGCGACGGCACCTCCGCCGACGCCAGCGCGAACGGCAATGTCGTGGTGACCTTTAGCGCGCCCGTCGACACGATCACCGTCGAATATGGCAACCACAGCCTTGCCCCCGCCAATCCGGGGCAGCAGGCGATCGCGATCCACGACGTCACCTTCTGCCGCCCGACCGCCAACCTGACGATCGCCAAGACCAGCAGCGTCGTCAGCGACCCGACGAATGGTACGACCGATCCCAAGGCGATACCGGGCGCCGCGATGCGCTATTGCATCCTGGTGACCAACAACGGCAGCGGCACCGCAACGTCGGTCAACGTCGCCGACGCGTTGCCCGCCGCGACGACCTTTGTCCCCGGTTCGCTGCGCAGCGGTACCAGCTGCGCCGGGGCGACGACGATCGAGGACGACAACGCCAGCGGCGGCGACGAAAGCGACCCCTTCGGCGCATCGATTACCGGCACCACTGTCACCGCAACCGCCCCGACGCTTGCTCCCGGAACCGCCTTGGCGATTGCTTTTGACGTGACAATCAATTGATTTTCATTAACTTTAATCGCTCAGCTGGCATTTGAGCGAACCCAAATGACCCACCAGGATTGCCCTCTTCGCGCGCTGGCCCGCTTTGGCGGGCTGACGGTCGTCGCGGCGGCGCTGGTTGTCGTACCCCCGGCCTCGGCCCAGCGCGTCATCGTGAACCCGTCGTTCGAAGCGAACGATCCGCAGGGGCCGGGCGCCGCCAATTTCCAGATTTATGCCAATGGGTCGGTGATCGGCTGGGACTCGGCATCGGGCGAGATCGAGCTTTGGGACAGCAATTTTCAGGGTGTGCCTGCCTATGCCGGGTCGGTGTTCGCCGAAATGAACGCCAATGTGCCGGGCGCGCTATACCAGAATATCTGCATGGTGACCGGCGAGACAATCGGCTGGACCTTTGCTCATCGCGCCCGGTCGGGCGGCCCAGCGACGCAGGCCGCGCGCTTTCAGGTGGCGAGCACGGGCGGCACCCTGATCCAGGCGCTCGCGACACAGTCGTCGACGATCAACAATGTGTGGAACGTCAACACCGGGTCGACGACCTATACGGGCGCATCGGGGATCCAGCGGGTCCAGTTCATCACCACCGATCCGGGCAGTTACGGAAATTTCCTCGACGACATCCGGATCACGCTCAACCCCTTTGTCGAGCTGTCGACGGCCTCGGCCTCGGGAGTCGAATCGCTGGCGAGTGCGAACCTCCCGACGCTGATCGTCAACGGGACCTTGTTCACCGCGCAGACGGTCAATGTCAGCATCACCGGCGGCACCGCGGTGCGCGGCACCGATTACACGACCCCGGGCGGCGGCGCGAACTTCAACGTGACAATCCCCGCGGGCACCTATCAAAACACCGCCGTCCCGCTTGGCATCCAGATCGTCGATGACACCGCGACCGAAGGCAGCGAGACGATCCAGATCGCGCTGAACCCCGGCACCGGCTACACCGTATCGAGCACATCGAGCTGCGGCGGCGCGGCGCGCACCACGAGCAGCTATACGATCACCGACAATGATTCGCCGGTGGTGCTGACCAAAAACTGGGTCACCGGGATTGCGGGTGATGCCGTCAGCCTCGCGATCAGCGGCGGTTTCGCCGCCAGCGCAGGAACGTCGACCGTCGGCGGGGCGGCGACAAACGCCACCGCCGTCGCGATCCCCGGCAGCACGCTCACCCTGACCGAAACCTATACGTCGGGCGCCGCGGCAAATTACAACAGCAGCATCGAATGCCGCCGCAACAGCGACAATGTCGTCGTCGCGACCGCGGGCAGCGGGCTCAGCCGCACCGTCGTCATGCCGTCGGGTACCTCGCTCACCTGCACCTGGACCAACAGCCGCCGGGCGGCCAGCCTGGTCGTGCGCAAAAGCTGGGTCAATGCGGTGCTGGCCAACGCGGTCACGGTGGCGACCAGCGGCCTCATCAACAACGCCAGCTTGTCGTCGGTCGCCAACAGCGCGAATGAAACCGACACCAACGCCGCTGTGACGGTCTATGCCGGGGAAAGCGCGACGCTCAGCGAGACATTCACCGTCGGCAATGGCACGAATTATGGGCAGCTGCTCGCCTGCACCGGCAATGGCACCGCGCTCGCGGGCAACGTCCTGACAGTGAACGCCGCCGACACCGCGATCGTCTGCACCTTCACCAACAGCTATGTCGCGCCGCTGGCGATCACCAAGACGTCGCTGGCCTTTAGCGATCCAGTGAACGGGCTGACCAACCCCAAGCTGATCCCCGGCGGCTTTGCCAATTACACGCTTACCGTCACCGCACCCGCCAGCACCAGCCCGACCAACAACAGCGTCATCGTCACCGACGCGCTGCCCGCGAACCTCAGCCTGTTCGTCGGGACCTACGCGCCCGGACCCGGCCCGGTACGTTTTACCGCTGGCAGCAGTGGGCTGACCTACAGCTTCACCAGCCTGACGAGCGCGACCGACGATCTGGAATTTTCGAACAATGGCGGCGCCAGCTGGAGCTATGCGCCGACCGCCGATGCCGATGGCGTAGACGCCAATGTCACCCATGTCCGCATTCGTCCGAAGGGGTCGATGGTGCCGGGTTCTAGCTTCACGATCAACCTCCGCGGGCTCGTCAAATAGCGCCTGCGCAACAGTCGATTGCATTCTGTACTGAACAGTCTAAATGCGCGATATGAGCACGCGCACCGCTTCGGACAGCAACGATCCCTTCGTCGAACATCGCGACGAACTGGCCATCCCGATGATCAAGGGCGAGAAGCCCAAGGACCGCTGGCGGATCGGCACCGAGCATGAAAAATTCGTCTATCGCACTGCCGATCACCGCGCGCCAAGCTATGACGAACCCGGCGGCATCCACGACCTGTTGATGGCGCTCACCCGCTTCGGCTGGGAACCGGTGATCGAGGGCGGCAATGTGATCGCCTTGGCGGGCAGTGACGGCACCGTCAGCCTCGAGCCCGCCGGACAACTCGAACTCTCCGGCGCGCCGCTCGAAAATCTGCACCAGACCTGCGCCGAAACCGGCCGTCACCTCAAGCAGGTCAAGGAAGTCGGCGCCGAGCTCGGGCTCGGCTTCCTCGGGCTTGGCATGTGGCCCGACAAGACCCGCGCCGAGCTGCCGATCATGCCCAAGGGCCGCTACAAGATCATGCTCGACCATATGCCGCGCGTCGGCAGCATGGGGCTCGACATGATGCTGCGCACCTGCACGATCCAGACCAACCTCGACTATTCGTCCGAAGCCGACATGGTGCAGAAATTCCGCGTGAGCCTGGCGCTGCAACCGCTCGCGACCGCGCTGTTCGCCAGCTCGCCCTTCACCGAAGGCAAGCCCAACGGCTATATGTCGTACCGCAGCCATATCTGGACCGACACCGACCCGGCGCGCACCGGCATGCTGCCCTTCGTGTTCGAAGATGGCTTCGGCTATGAACGCTATGTCGATTACATGCTCGATGTGCCGATGTATTTCGTCTTCCGCGACGGCAAATATATCGACGCGGCGGGGCAGAGCTTCCGCGATTTCCTGAAGGGCGAGCTGCCCGCGCTGCCCGGCGAAAAGCCGCGCCTCAGCGACTGGAACGACCATCTTTCGACCGCCTTTCCCGAGGTGCGCCTGAAAAGCTTCCTCGAAATGCGCGGTGCCGACGGCGGGCCGTGGAACCGCATTTGTGCGCTTCCGGCCTTGTGGGTCGGGCTGCTCTACGACCAGGGCGCGCTCGACGCGGCGTGGGATCTGGTCAAGGGCTGGAGCATCGCGGAGCAGCAGATGCTGCGCGATGCGGTGCCCAGCGAAGGGCTCGACGCCCCCGCCCCCGGCGGTGGCACCGTCGGCGAGCTTGCGCACCGCGTGCTCGACATCGCGGCTGCCGGACTCGCCGCGCGCGGCGAGGTCAATTCGATGGGCGACAATGAAGTCGGCTTCCTCGAACCGCTCCGCCGCATTGCCAAAAGCGGCAAATCCCCGGCGCACGACCTGCTCGACCGCTACGAAGGGCCGTGGCACCGCGACCTGTCGAAAATCTACGACGAGCTTAGTTTTTAGGCGACGGGGCCAACCCGCTCGTCGGGTTCGAGGCGGATCAGGGGGCGTTTCCGCCCGGTCAGCCCCGCGCACAGCCGCGGGACGAGCGCATTGTCCTGCGCCCAATTCCAATAGGCGACATAGGCAGGATCGGCGAGCAGATGCTTTTCCTCGGTCTTGGCGCGCCAGTAATAGACCCCGCTGACCAGCGCGAGCAGCACGACGTTGCGCGCGCCTTCGACCCAGCCGCCGGTGGTGGCGAGAAACGGCATCGCGGCAAACCACCAGCTCAGATTTTTCGACACATAGGCGGGGTGCCGGGTGAATTTATAGGGTCCGTGGGTGATGATGCCGCGGTGGGTCAGGTTCGAAAAGCGGATGCCGAACGCCATCGTTGCCCAGCTGTAGATCATCGTGAGCAGCGCCAGCATCGCGGCCCAAACGATCAGCAGCGTCTCCTGCCCCGCCAGCCAATGCCCCCAGTCGGCGCCATGCACCTGATAGTCGAGCGGCCCGCCGCTCATCAGGATGAAGGGCGGATAGCAAACCAGCGCCGCGACCCACGCCATGCCATAGGGATTGGCGGTGCGAATATGCGCGTCGAGCGGTTTCAGCGTCAGGATGTAGCCAACCGTCGCGATATGGACGTCGATCAGATACAGGAAATTGAGCATCCAGATGCCGGTCATGTACGGATTGGCCAGCACATCGGTCATCGGCACCGTCACCAGCGCCGAAAAATTGCCCGGCACGATCGACAGCATGAAGGCGGTGAAAAACCCCTTCACCGCCCAGGCGCGCAGGTGGTGGCCAATTGCGCGGCGATCGACGGGCTGTCCGGGGGCAATCAGCCAGCGGCCGAATTGATAACATCCGTCGCGCGGTTCGATCATCCTTCGGTCGAGCCACAGCATATAGGGCACCGACACCAGCAGCAGCCACGGCGCCACCCGTTCGAGCAAATCCATCGAAAAGGCGTAATTGCCGGTCCAATAATAGCGCATCGTCGCATAGATCAGCGCGATCAGCCCCCATGTCGCCCACAGTCCGGCGAGCTTGGTCAGGCTGATGTCGATCGTCTCGCGCCAAGGGCGGCGCTGCGCCCAGTCGATCCCGGTCGATGGGTTGCGGTGCACCTTGTCGACAAAGATCGACCACAACACCATCGGGATGCCGCAGGCGAGCACGCTGGCGACCGCCGAGTTGGGACCGCTCATCGGCCCGCGCGTCCCCCAGTCGATGCCAAGAAACGCGGCGATGTCGGGCGCATAGCGAGCCAGCACCAGATAGGTGACGAGCCCCGCCAGACCGACAAACCCCACGCCGGCGCTCACCGCCGAGCGGGGACGCGGCGCCGCGGTCGGCGGCAGGTCGTCGGCAGCCGTCAGCGAGCCGGCGGAAGGGATTTTGGCGACGTCGTTCACCGGCTTGGCCCTAGCAAAATTTGGTAAGCAAGCCGTCAATATTATTTGCCGATTCGCAGCGAATTTTCCCGCCAAAATGGCAGTGTTCCCGCCATTTGACACCGTTCACCGCATGCCCGGTTCGACTCGGCGCGAGTCGCCCCGCAAAGATTCGCCGCGCCGCAAACGGGCTGTTAAGGCGCGCATCAATCGGGGCGGAGGGCTCCACAGAACAACAAGATGGGGTCGCCACTTGTCATCGAAATCCACGGGCCTGCGCCACTGGCGCCAGCGCTTCAACGCGCTGTTTCAGGACCATGAAATCTTCGTTCGCACGCATGGTCATGTTCGATTCCTGCGAATCAGCGCCGTCTGGCAAAAGCGCGTCGCGCTGATCGCCGCGGTCGTGCTGATCGCGTGGGCGGGCGCCACGCTCGCGGTACTCGTCAACCAGCTGCTCACCGCCGACGAACGCGCCGCCGTGGCGCAGCAATCGGCGGCGGCTGCCGCGTCCGAAAAGCGCATTGCGCAATATCGCGATCGCGTCGCCGAAACCGCCGCCGATCTCGAGGAGCGGCAGGATCAGCTGGAAGAGTGGCAGAAAACCTATTTCGGGTCCGAACCCGCGGCGATTGCCGAAGGCGTGAACGACACGAAGGGTGGAACGGCCCAGCCGGCCCTGAAAACCAGCGCCATCGATCCCAGCCTGCCTCCCGAAGCGCAGGCGCTCGCGCGCGTCGCCGCGCGTCAGGAGGCGCTCTCCACGCGCCTGCTCGCGGCGGTCAATGAACGCGCCGCCAATGCCGAAACGGCGGTGGCGCAGCTTGGGCTCAATCCCACCGCGATCATTCGCGGCGCGGCCACCGGTCGCGGTGGTCCGTTCATCCCGTACAAGGGCCGGATGGGCAAGGCGAAAGCGCTCGGCCCGGCGTTTGCCGCGCTCGAAGGCGCCCTGTTCCGCATGGAAGTGCTGGAACGCACGCTCGTCGCCGTCCCCTCGGGCAACCCCGCCGACGTGCTGATGATGTCGTCGGGCTTCGGCTATCGCAGCGATCCGTTCACCGGCGGCGCCGCAATGCATTCGGGGCTCGATTTCCGCGGCCCGATCGGCACCCCGATCCTCGCCGCCGCGCCCGGCCGCGTCAGCTTTGTCGGGGTCAAGTCGGGCTATGGCAATGTCGTCGAGATCGATCATGGCCAGGGCATCATGACCCGCTACGCCCACTTGTCGGGCTTTACGTCCAAGGTCGGGGCGCAGGTCGCCGCCGGCCAGCAAATCGCCAAAATGGGCTCGACCGGCCGTTCGACCGGTAGCCACCTGCATTTCGAAGTCCGTTTGAACGGCGTCGCGGTCAACCCGCGCCGCTTCCTGGAGGCCAAAGCCGATGTTCTCGAAGTCAAAGACGACGCAAGGCAGCGAGTCGGTGCCATCGCTGCCCGCGGTGCCCGCTAAGATGGCGACCGGCGCGCGTCACACGACCTTTTCGATCCTGGGATCGGACGTCGTCGTCACCGGAAATGTCTCCGCCAGTGTCGACCTGCACGTCGATGGCAAGATCGACGGCGACCTGAAATGCGCCAATCTGGTGCAGGGCGAAGCGAGCGAGATCAAGGGCGCGGTCACCGCCGAAACCGCCAAGATCGCGGGCCTGCTCGACGGGTCGATCGAGGCCAAGACGTTGATCGTCCACGCCACCGCGCGGATCACCGGCGATGTGACCTACGAAACGATCACGATCGAAAACGGCGGCAAGGTCGACGGCAAGCTGTCGCACCGCCGCCACGGCGCGGGCGCGGCCAAGGCGCCGCCGCCGCTCGAAGTCGTCGAAAACAAGTCGGCGCTGGGCATCTGATTCGGCCCTGCGCCGCGATGCCATGACCGCGCATCAATTCGACATCGACGCCCATGTCCATTGGGCGTGGGGCCGCGGTGAAGGCCATGGCCGGATTGTCCAGCGCTTCGAAACCCGCGTCGAGCGCATCATCAAGGGCGCGCGCATCGTCCGCAACGGATCGCCCGCCAACCCCGCCTATCTGATCGAAATGATCGACGGGCGCGAGGTGCTGAAGCTGGGCAGCGAGCTCAGCAGCGACTGACGCTGCCAATCTCGACGATCACCGCAATGCGGTCGCCGAACCCGACGCCCTCGGCGCGCTGCACCGCGACCTTGATCGGCAGCATATACGTGTCCCCTCGCCGGAACAGCGCGGTCGTGAAGTCGGTGCGCCCGATGCGCACCGTCGCCGGCACCATCCCCCAACCATAGCTGACCTCGCGCGCCGCATAGGCCACTTCGCCAACCAGATGCTCGGGGACGGCAACGAACAGATAGGGCGGTGGGCCGCGCCATTCGATGACCGGGGCTTCGAACGCGAGCTTCAATTGCGCGGCGCCTGCCGCCGATAGCTCAGCGCTTCGGCAATGTGGATGCGCCCGACGGCCTCGGCACCCGCGAGGTCGGCGATCGTCCGCGCCACCCGCAATATCCGTGTATAGCCGCGCGCCGACAGCCGCATCGCTTCGGCCGCCTGCGCCAGCAGCTTGCGTCCGGCGTCGTCGGGGGTCGCGACCGCCTCCATCAGCTCGCCGTCGATTTCGGCGTTGGTGCGCGCCTGGTGATCGGCGTAGCGCATGGACTGGCGCGCCCGCGCCGCGGCGACGCGCGCGGCGACCTCGGCGCTGCCCTCGGCAGGGGGCGGCAGCACAAGGTCGGCGGCGCTGACCGCCTGCACCTCGACATGCAGGTCGATGCGGTCGAGGAGCGGTCCCGAGACTTTCGCCTGATAATCGGCGGCGCAGCGCGGGGCGCGGCTGCACGCGAGCGCGGGGTCGCCAAGATGGCCGCAGCGGCACGGATTCATCGCCGCGACCATCTGCACCCGCGCCGGAAAGGTCACATGCGCATTGGCGCGCGCAACGCTGACCTCGCCGGTTTCCAATGGCTGACGCAGGCTGTCGAGGACCGTGCGCTGAAATTCGGGGAGTTCGTCGAGGAACAGCACGCCCAGATGCGCAAGGCTGACCTCGCCCGGGCGCACGCGCAAACCGCCGCCCACCAGCGCGGGCATCGACGCGCTGTGGTGCGGGCTGCGGAACGGCCGCGCGCGGATCAGCCGCCCGCCCTCGAGCCCGCCCGCGACCGAGGCGATCATCGACACTTCCAGCGCTTCGCCGGGGTCAAGATCGGGCAGGATGCCCGGCAGGCATGCGGCCATCAGCGACTTGCCCGCCCCCGGCGGCCCGACCATCAACAGATTATGCCCACCCGCCGCCGCGATTTCGAGCGCGCGTTTGGCGACTTCCTGCCCCTTCACCTGCGCGAGGTCGGCCATTCGTCGCGGCGGTTCGGCTTCGCCCGGGCGCGGCGGCGGGAGCAGCGCATTGCCCTTGAAATGATTGAGCAGCGACAGGAGATCGGGCGCCGCCAGAACCTCGACATTGCCCGCCCACGCCGCCTCCGGTCCCTGCGCGACCGGGCAGATCAGCCCGCGATCCTGGCTGCCCGCGTGGAGCGCGGCGAGCAGCACGCCGGGCGAGGCGGCGACGCGGCCGTCGAGGCCGAGTTCGCCGACCACAACATAGGATGACAGCGTTTCGGGATCGACCACCCCCATCGCGCCAAGCAGCGCCAGCGCGATCGGCAGGTCGTAATGCGACCCTTCCTTGGGCAGGTCGGCGGGCGAGAGGTTGACCGTGATGACCTTGGGCGGCAGCGCAAGGCCGATCGCGGCGATCGCGGCGCGGACGCGCTCACGGCTTTCGCCGACTGCCTTGTCGGGCAGGCCGACGACGACGAAGCGCGGCAAGCCGGGGGTGATCTGGCACTGCACTTCGACCCCGCGCGCCTCGAGCCCCAGATAGGCGACGGTGGAAACGATCGCGACCATGTTGTCCCCTGTTTGTTCCTGCCCGTTGTGCGGGCAAAGCGGCGCGGCGTCGAGTCGTTTTTCGCACCGGTTCGGATGATGGCGAAAAGCCCGCTCAAGCGAAGGCGGGGGCACCGCGCGGCGGCGGGTCGCCTCGCGATTTGACAACATACCAACCAGTCGGTATGTCGATTCGCATGAGCCCGGATCATCCCCCTTCCTCCCTCGCACCCGGCGCCGATGGCCAAGCCGTCAGCGGCGTCGGCGCCGCTATCGCGGCGACGCGCGCACCGCGTGGCCAAGCACGCGCGGCCTTGATCGCGGCGGCGCACAGCATGGTGCGCAAGCAGGGCTATGCCGCGACGACGGTCGATCAGATTTGCGCCGCCGCCGGGGTCACCAAGGGCGCCTTTTTCCATCATTTCGCGTCGAAGGAGGCACTGGCGGTCGCCGCGGCCGAGGCGTGGACCGAACGCGCGCGGCCGATGTTCGAAATGCCGCCGCACACCCAGCTGGGCGACCCGCTCGCGCGGCTGCTCGGCCATATCGATTTCCGCTTTGCCATGCTCGACGGCCCGGTCGAGGAATTCACCTGCTTCGTCGGCACGATGGTGCAGGAAGCCTTTGCGACGAGCGAGCCGATCCGCGCCGCGTGCGAGGCGAGCATCGCCGCTTATTGCGAGGCGCTGGCCCCCGATATCGAGGCGACGATGGCGCGCTATGGCGCGCCCGAAGATGTCACCGCGCTCGGTTTGGCGCAGCATATTCAGGCGGTCCTGCAGGGCAGCTTCATCCTGGCCAAAACGACGAACGACCCGGCGATCGCGCGGGAAAGCGTCACCCATCTGAAGCGTTATGTCCGCATGCTGTTTGACCAGCGAGGCGCGCCATGACGCGACAGGTAATTGCCCCGTCGGCGCCCCCGCGCTGACTTACCCCATCCCATCCCCAAGGAGAGAGACGGTGCCCCAGATGATTTTTGTGAACCTGCCGGTGACCGACCTTGCTAGGTCGCAGGCCTTTTATGAAGCGGTCGGCGCGGTCAACAACCCCGCCTTCACCGACGAAACCGCCGCGTGCATGGTGGTCGCCGAAGGGTCGATCCACGTCATGCTCTTGACCCATGACAAATGGGCGACCTTTACGTCGAAGGCGATCCCCGACGCGCACACGACGGCGCAGGTGCTGCTCTGCGTATCCGCCGACAGCCGCGCCGAAGTGGACGCACAGGTGGCCAAGGCGACCGCCGCAGGCGGCAATGCCGACCCGACACCCACCCAGGAATATGGCGACTTCATGTACGGGCGCAGCTTTGAAGATCCCGACGGTCATATCTGGGAAGTGATGTGGATGGACCCCGCCGCGATCCCCGCCGGTGAGTCCGCCGAAGCCGCCGCCTGACGCGAGCCAAGAGGAGGAGGAAGAGATGACCGATGCAGTCCCCGCCAAGAATCAGTTGATCGCCGGCCGCATCCTGAGCGGTCTGGTGATCCTTTTCCTCCTTTTCGACGCCGGGCTGAAACTGGCGTCGCCCGAGACCGCGATCAAATACACCCCGCCCGGCCTTGGCTGGCCGCTCGATGTCGGCACTATGTATATGCTCGGCATCCTGCTGCTGATCCCGACCTTGCTATATATCTGGCCGCGCACCGCGATCCTCGGCGCGATCCTGATCACGGGCTATCTGGGCGGCGCGATCGCCACCCATGTCCGCATCGGCAGCCCGTTGTTCAGCCACACCCTGTTCGGGGTGTATCTGGGCGTGATGCTGTGGGGCGGGCTGTGGCTGCGCGATCCGCGCGTCCGCGCGCTGATCCCCCTTCGCACAGGAGCAAGCGCATGAGTTTCCAAGCCTATCTCGACAATGTCGAAGCCAAGACCGGCAAGTCCGCCGAAGCACTGAAAGCGATCGCGATCGCCAAGGGGCTGGCCGACGAGCGCGGCCTCGCCCCCGGGGTCAAGCCCGGTGCGGTGATCGACTGGCTAAAGGCCGATTTCGACCTGGGCCATGGCCACGCGATGTCGATCGTCGCCTTTATCAAAGGGAAGCGGACCTAGAGGCCGCGCCAATCCAAGAGGACATATCATGACAGCCTTTCCTCCCCTCCAAATTCTCCGCCGCCGCCATCCGGGGATTGCCGCCGCGCTCGCCCTGCTCGCCAGCGCCGCCGTCGTCGCGGCACAGCCCCAGCCCGCATATGCTCAGCAGCCCGCACCCGCGGCAGCGCCCGTAAGCGCCGCGAAAACGGGCCATGCCACGGTCAACGGCGTCCGCATCGCTTATGCGGTGCATGGCGATCTGGCGTCGAAACAGACGCCATTGCTGGTGCTGCACGGCGCCTTCATGTCGGGCGAGGCGATGGCGCCGTTCGTCAACCTGTTCGCCGCCTCGCGCCCCGTCATCACCATCGATGCGCGCGGCCACGGGCGTACCGGCAAGGTCGGCGGTGCTTTCAGCTACGAACAGATGGCCGACGATGCGGTCGCGGTGCTGGCATCGCTGCGCGTCGAGCGCGCCGATGTCCTCGGCTATTCGATGGGCGGCAGCACGGCGATTGCGATGGCGGTGCGCCACCCCGAACGCGTCGGCAAGCAGGTGGTGATTTCGGGCGCCGCCAGCCTCGACGGCTGGGTTCCCGAAGTTCTGGAGGGCATCGCCAAAATGACCCCCGAAATGTTCGCGGGGACGCCGATGGAGACCGAATATAAGCGGCTGTCGCCCACCCCCGACGCCTTTCCCGACCTGGTCGCGGCGATCAAGCATATCGACGGCACGCCCTTTGCCTATAGCGACGCACAGCTGCGCGCGATTCCGGGCAAGACGATGGTCGTGCTGGGCGACGCCGATGGCATGACGCTCGAGCATGCGATAAAATTGTTTAAGCTGCGCGGGGGCGGCGACATCGCGCCGGCGACGCAGGGTTTCATGACCGCCGCTCCCAAGGGCCGGCTGTCGGTCCTGCCCGCGACATCGCACATCGGCATCATGGCCGAAGCCGCGACGATCGCGGCGCAGGTCATCCCCTTTCTGGACGATGCCACCCCGCCGATGCCCGCCGGATTTTTCTGAATTCCCGCCCCCAAGGAGAGAGACTATGCCCGTCAACCCGAACGCCGATATCGAAATCATCGCCTTTGACTGGGTGCCCGACTTCGCGCGCGGCTTTGTCCGCGACCTGCGCCCGCGCTGGGCATGCGAGGAGCTGGGGGTCGATTATGCCGAAAAGCTGATCAGCGCGGTCGACCGTCCCGCCGATCATTACCAGCTGCAACCCTGGGGGCAGGTGCCGGTGCTGCGCGACGGCGACATCACCCTGTTCGAAAGCGGCGCGATCATGCTGCATCTGGCGGCGAAAGATGCGCGGTTGCTGCCAACCGACGCGCAAGGCCGCGCCGACGCGACCGCCTGGGTGTTCGCGGCGCTCAACAGCGTCGAACCGATGATGTTCGAACTGGGCAATGTCGATATTTTTTCGAAGGACGAGGAATGGGCGAAGCTGCGCCGACCCAGCCTGATCGAATTTATCCGCGCCCGCTTTGGCCGCCTGTCCGATGCGCTGGGCGGCAAGCCCTATCTGCTCGGCGATTTCAGCATTGCCGACATCGCGATGGCGACGGTGCTGCGCGAGGGTGTCGAGGCGGGACTGGTTGCCGAATTCCCCCGCCTCGCCGCCTATCTCGATCGCTGCACCGCGCGTCCCGCCTTCACGCGCGCGATGGACGCGCAGCTGGCATCCTTCACAAAAGAGCCGGTCACGGCCTGAATTTCCCACCCCCCTAAAGGAGAGACAAGATGACCTATGTAGAAGGATTTGTGGTCGCGGTGCCGACCGCCAACAAGGAAGCCTATCGCAAGCACGCTGCCGACGCGGCCCATCTGTTCAAGGAATTCGGCGTCGCGCGGATGGTCGAATGCTGGGGCGACGATGTCCCCGACGGGAAGGTCAATGATTTCAAGGGCGCCGTACAAGCCAAAGCCGACGAAACCGTCGTGTTCAGCTGGTTCGAATATCCCGACAAGGCAACGCGCGACGCCGCGAACGAAAGGATGATGAGCGACCCGCGCATGGCGTCGATGGGCGGCGAGATGCCGTTCGACGGCAAACGCATGATCATCGGCGGCTTCGATTCGATCGTCGACGATCGGGCAGAGGGCGAAACCGCCTATGTCGACGGCTATCTCGTGCCCGTCCCCGACGGCAACAAGGAAGCCTATCGCGCGATGGCGAAGAAGGCGTCCGAAGTGTTCCGCGACTATGGCGCGACGCGCGTCGTCGAGGCGTGGGCCGACGACGTCCCCGACGGCAAGGTCACCGACTATGCGCGCGCCGCGCACAAGAAGGACGGCGAAAGCGTCGTGTACAGCTGGGTCGAATGGCCGAGCAAGGAAGCGCGCGTCGCGGGCTGGGAGAAAGTGATGGCCGACGAGCGGATGCAGCCCGACGGCACCGAAGTGCCGTTCGACGGCAAGCGCATGATCTATGGCGGCTTTGCCCCGATCGTCGAGGCGTGAGGCGATGATCCTCCCTGTCGCGAAGCGATGGGGAGGTGGCAGCGCGGAGCGCTGACGGAGGGGCCATGGCGCGAGGTCGCAGCCCCTCCACCCCTCGCTTCGCGAGCGGTCCCCCTCCCCATGGCTTCGCCACAGGGAGGATTGAGAGGAGGAAGACGATGAGCAAGCCAGCGCATTTCATCTGGTACGAACTGATGACCAGCGATCCCGCCGGCGCCGCCGCCTTTTATGGCGCGGTGGTCGGATGGACGATCGCCAGCCACGCCGACCCCGCGGCGGGCGACATGGATTATCGCATGATCGGCCGCAGCGATGGCGGCAACGCCGGCGGCGTACTGGCGCTGAATGCCGACATGCTGGCCGGTGGCGCCCGGCCGATCTGGATGGGCTATCTTGAAGTCGAGGATGTCGATGCCGCGATCGACGCGATCAAGGCCGATGGCGGCGCGGTACAGATGGCCGCGATGGACATCCCGGTCGGACGGATCGCGATGGTGACCGACCCGCAGGGCGCGCCCCTTTACATCATGGACCCGATCCCGCCGGAGGGCGCCCCGGAGGGGGCCAGCGATGTGTTTTCGGTGACCGAGCCGCAGCGCATCCGGTGGAACGAACTCGCGACGTCGGACCCGGATGCCGCGGTGCGTTTCTACACCGGGCATTTCGGCTGGGGACAGGGGGGCGAGATGCCGATGGGCGAACTCGGCGCCTATCGCTTCATCCAGAGCGGCGACGACACGATCGGCGCGGTGATGCCGTTGATGGCGGGCTATCCGGCGCCGGTGTGGAATTTCTATATCGGCGTCGACGACATCGACCGCGCCCATGCCGCGGTGACCGCGAACGGCGGCACCGTGACCAACGCGCCGATGGAAATCCCCGGCGGCGAATATGCGATGAACGCGATCGACCCACAGGGCGCCGCCGTCGGCTTTGTCGGGCCGCGCAAGGCCTGATCACCAATCCCCAGGAGAGACACGATGACCAAGACCCCTTTGACGCTCTGCCTCTGGTACGAAGGCGATGCCGAAGACGCCGCGAATTTCTATGCCCAGACCTTTGCCAACAGCCATGTCGGCGCCGTCCACCGCGCACCCGCCGATTCGCCCGGCAGCAAGGCCGGGGATGTGATGACGGTCGAATTCACCCTGCTCGGCACCCCGTGCCTTGGCCTCAACGGCCCGCCGATCTTCAAACATAGCGAAGCCTTTTCCTTCATCGTCCACACCGACACGCAGGACGAAACCGACCGGTTGTGGGACGCGATCACCGGCAATGGCGGCCAGGAAAGCGTGTGCGGATGGTGCAAGGACAAATGGGGCGTATCGTGGCAGATCACCCCGCGCGTCCTGCTCGACGCGACCACCAACCCCGACAAGGCGGTCGCCAAGCGCGCGTTCGAAGCGATGATGACGATGAAAAAGATCGAAATTGCGGCGATCGAAGCCGCGGTAAAAGGGTGAACCGATGCTGATCCTCTATGCCCACCCCTTTTCGTCCTACAGCTGGAAGGCGCAGATCGCGCTCGATGAAAAGGGCATCGACTACGACTATCGCAGCGTCGATCCGGAATATCCCGAGCATGGCGAGCAATTGCGCGCGCTGTGGCCGGTGGGCAAGTTTCCGCTGCTCGTCGATGGCGACCGGACGCTGTTCGAAACGTCGATCATCATCGAATATCTCGACCGCGTGCAGCCCGAACCGCGGCTGATTCCGGCCGATCCCGATGCGGCGCTACGCGTGCGGCAGATGGACCGCGTCTTCGACCTGCATGTCATGGCGGTGATGCAGGAGATCGTGAACGACCGGATTCGCGGACCCGAAGGCCATGCGCCGATGATCGTCGACAAGGCGCGGGCGGCGCTCGACACCATCTATCGCTGGCTCGACACGCAATTGGCGGGCGGCGGCTGGGCGACCCTCGACGGTTTCACGCTGGCCGACTGCGCCGCGGCGCCGTCGCTGTTCTACGCCGACTGGGTGCATGAAATCCCCGCCGAACTGACCAATTTGCGCGGCTATCGGGCGCGGCTGCTGGCGCGGCCGTCGGTGGCGCGGGCGGTCGACGGGGCGCGTCCCTATCGGCATTATTTTCCCGGCGGCGCCCCCGACCGCGACTGACCCGACAAACGTCCCGCAACGGGGTTAACGCGGCGCTGACGCTGGTGCTTTGCCATTTGGCAAGCGCGCGTGCGCGAGGGCGGGGGCATGGCTTCGCCCATCGCCTTGTTCCGCACGCTGTTCGTCGCGCTTTGCGCGGCAGTGCTCGCGCTCGCCCCGGCGCATGCGCAGCAGGGGATCACCGTCACCACGACCGTCAGCTGGACGTGGGAAGAGGTGGGCGGCGACGACGGCGACGCCGCCTTTGACGACGAGGTCTTGGACGATGAGGCCGCACTGCTCGACGACGAAGCGCTGGCCGAAGACGCCGACCTGACGGCGACGCGGCGCTATGCGCCGAGCGCGACGCTGGCGACACTCGGCCGCGCCAGGGCGCAATATGGTCCCTTTGCGGTGATCGACGCGACCACGGCGCGGATGGCGGGCGACGTGACATCGGCGACGCCGCGCCAGTTCGCGGCGATGCTCGCTGCCTTCCCGACGCTCAAGCGGCTCGAAATGATCGACTGCCCGGGCAGCCTCGACGAGGATGCGAACCTGGTCCTGGCGCGCGCAATCCGCCGCGCGGGGCTGGAAACTGTCGTTCCGAGTGGCGGTTCGGTGCGTTCGGGCGCGGTCGAGCTGTGGCTCGCCGGCAGCACCCGCCGCGCCGCGCCCGACGCCGAGTTCGGGGTACATAGCTGGGCGGACGACAGCGGGCGCGAGGCAAACGACTATGCCGCGAACGATCCGGTACATGCCGAATATCTCGGGCTTTATCGCGAGCTGGGAATGGATGACGCCAAGGCACGCGCCTTTTACGCGCTGACCAACAGCACCCCGTTCGACGAGGTGCGTTACCTGACCCGCGACGACATGGCGCGGTTCGTTGCGCTCAACTGATCATCATCGGTCGGGCGCTCGCAGCGCCTAGCAGTTGCCCTGGACGCCATCGGCACAGTCGCCGACCGATTCAACATCCTTTGCCGCACCGTCAACGGTGTTGCACGCCGACAGGAAAAACATCGACCCGCTGATCGCGAAAATCGTCAGAAGCTTTTTCATTCTCTCTCTCCGACACCAGGGCCAACCGCCCTCTCGTTTCGATGCTTTCGGCAACGGTGGGGTGAGAGGATCGTTCCTTGGCGTCGGTGGCGCGCTGGCCGAAGCGTTCCAAAAGACCGCCGGGCCGGGGTGAATAGGGGGTGTGGCGCCGCCGCACCCGAAAGCTTTTGGTCTTGCCGCGCGGCGCCCTCCTCCCCACATCGACCGTCATGGCAAAGCGCAGCCTCTACCAGCGATTGCGGTCGACCGCGCAGGTGCGGCTGGCGCTGTTCGTGCTGGGCGTATTGCTGATCCTGATTTCGCCGATCGTCGGCGTCCTGCCCGGTCCCGGCTTTCTGATCCTGTTCCCGATCGGATTGATGCTGTGTCTCCAGAACAGTGCCTGGGCAAAGCGCATCTATGTCCGGTTCAAGCGGCGCCACCCGCGCTATGCCGCGTGGACCGACCGGGTGATGCGGCGAACCAGCGCGGCGCGGCGGCGCGAACGCGAGGCGCTGGCGAAGGGCGGCCGCGAAACGCCGGAAATCCGTGCCAATGCCGATTGACTTTGCCTCGACTCTCGCCTATCCGCGCCTCCATCGGTGGCCGCCCACGTTTGGCGGCCCTTTTCTGTTAAAGCCTTGCAAGAGATTTAGGGACAACCGCGATGAAGCGCACCTTTCAACCCAGCAACCTCGTGCGCGCACGTCGCCACGGCTTCCGCGCCCGCAAGGCAACCGTTGGCGGCCGCAAGGTTCTGGCCAACCGCCGCGCCCAGGGCCGCAAGAAGCTGTCGGCCTGATCGCTGACGCTTCGGCGCCAGTGAAACTGGTGCGAACGCTTTCAAAACGCAGCGAATTTCTGGCCGCCAACCGCGGCCTTCGCTTTCCCATGCCCGGCTTTGTCCTGCTCGTGCGCGCCCGCGGCGACGACGATAGCGCGATGGGCATCGGTTACACCGTCAGCAAGAAAGTCGGCAACGCCGTCACCCGCAACCGGATGAAGCGCCGGCTGCGCGAGCTGAGCCGCGCCGCGCTGCCCGAATCGGGGATAGCGGGCGCCGACCATGTGCTGATCGGACGGCCCGGCGGCAACGACATCCTCTTTGCCGAGCTCGGCGAGCAGCTCGATTCGGCGCTCACGCGCGCGGCGAAGAAATTGGCGCGATGAGGCCGACTCCCCTGCTTCGTCACCCCGGACTTGATCCGGGGTCCATGACGTCGGGGCGGGAATGGACCCCGGATCAAGTCCGGGGTGACGAAACTGGCAAAATCGCGCGTGAAGTTGCTCAGTTTTCCGGGCTTTTGCGATGATCGCCAAACTGCTCATCCTGATCGCGCGCGGCTGGCAGCTTGGCCCGTCGCGCCTGCTGCCGCCGACATGCCGCTATTCACCCTCGTGCAGCGCCTATGCGATCACGGCGCTGTCACGCCATGGTGCGATCAAGGGTGGCTGGCTCGCGACAAAGCGGCTATTGCGCTGCCATCCTTGGGGCGGGCATGGCCATGATCCGGTGCCGTAGCTGCCGTTTTCCCCGACATTTTTTTGAGACGAAGAGAGACCGTAGAGCGTGGACGACAAGCGTAACCTGATCGCGGCAATTTTATTGTCGGTGGCCATCCTGATCGGCTGGAACTTCGTCTCGGCGCAGTTTTTCCCGACCCCCGCCAAGCCCGACGTGACGACCACGGTCGCGGGCGCCAACGGCACCCCGGCAACCACGCCCGCCGCGCAAGGCCAGCCGAGCGCGCTGCCGACCGCCACCGCTCCCGCTGCCCCCGCGGCGCAGGCGATCCGCCCGGTCGAAGCGGCGCTGGCCGAAGGCAACCGGATACCGATCGCCACCCCGGCGCTGGCGGGTTCGATCAATCTGGTCGGCGCGCGCATCGACGATATCACGCTGACAAAATATCGCCAGACGATCAAAAAGGATTCGCCGCCGGTGCGCCTGTTCGCCCCGGGCGGCACCAAGGCCGCCTATTTCGCCAGCATCGGCTGGGCGGCGCAGGGCGTCGAAGTCCCCGGGCCAAATACGTTGTGGACCGCGACCGGCAGCAAGCTGACCCCGACGACGCCGGTGACGCTAAGCTGGGCCAATGGCACCGGCCAGACGTTCCGCATCGAATATAGCATCGACGCCAATTACCTGATCACCGCCAAGCAGACGATCGCCAACACCG
Source organism: Sphingopyxis sp. EG6 (assembly GCF_003609815.1). NCBI lineage: Bacteria > Pseudomonadati > Pseudomonadota > Alphaproteobacteria > Sphingomonadales > Sphingopyxidaceae > Sphingopyxis > Sphingopyxis sp. EG6. The sequence goes on along the minus strand of NZ_AP017603.1, from coordinate 14,471 downwards.
GCGCCGCGCCGGTGAGCGCGAGCAGCTTTGCGCTGATCGATCGGCTGGGCAAACCGACCGACCCGCACGAGGTCGACAGCTGGACGATCCATGTCGGCCCGACCGGCTATCTCGACGGCAAGTCGGTGTTCGACACCGATTATGAGGATCTGGAAGAAGCGCCGAACCGCACCGTGCGCTACAATGCCGCAGGCTGGCTGGGCTTTACGGACAAATATTGGCTCGCGGCGATCGTTCCCGCCAAGGGCGAGCGCGTCACCGCAGCGATCAGCTCGCCAAGCGCCAATAATTACCAGACGCTGTTTGCGCGCGACTTTGCGCAGGTCGGCCCGGGCCAGCAGATCACGACCACCAGCCGCATCTTTGCCGGTGCGAAGGAAGTCGAGATCCTGGAAACCTATCAGGACAAGCTGGGCATCACCCGCCTGTCGAACGCGATCGATTGGGGCTGGTTCGAATTTTTCGCGGTACCGATCTTCAAACTGCTGCACTGGCTGTTCCTGCAGGTCGGCAATTTCGGCGTCGCGATCATGGCGCTGACCCTGATCATCCGCTTGCTGATGTTCCCGATCGCCAACCGGCAATTCTCGTCGATGGCACAGATGCGCGTCGTCCAGCCGAAGATGAAGGCGCTGCAGGAACGCTTCAAGGACGACAAGCCGAAGATGCAGCAGGAGCTGATGAAGCTCTATAAGGACGAAAAGATCAATCCGCTGGCGGGCTGTCTGCCGATCCTGATCCAGATCCCGATCTTTTATGCGCTCTACAAGGTGTTGATGCTGGCGATTGAAATGCGCCACCAGCCGTTCATCCTGTGGATCAAGGATCTGTCGGCGCCCGACCCGCTGCACATCCTGAACCTGTTCGGCTTGCTGCCCTTTACCCCGCCGTCGATCCTGGCGATCGGCGTGATGGCGGTGATCCTGGGCGTGACGATGTGGTTGCAGTTCCGCCTGAACCCCGCCCCGGCTGACCCGGTGCAGCAACAGGTGTTCAAGATCATGCCGTGGCTGTTCATGTTCATCATGGCGCCGTTCGCGGCGGGCCTGCTGCTGTACTGGATCACCAACAACATCCTGTCGATCGCACAGCAGCAATGGATGTATCAGAAGTTCCCGGCGTTGAAGGCGCAGGCGACGACGTGAGTGATGGCGAAGACCTCGCGCCGGGCGCCGACCCCGAACGCGGCGAGCGCGCGCGCAAGCTGTTTTCGGGGCCGATCACGTTCCTGAAATCGGCCCCGGCACTCCAGCACCTGCCCGACCCGACCATGCCCGAAATCGCCTTTGCGGGCCGCTCGAACGTCGGCAAATCGTCGCTGCTCAACGCGCTGACCAACCGCAATGGCCTCGCGCGCACGTCGGTGACCCCGGGGCGGACGCAGGAGCTCAATTATTTCGACGTCGGCGAACCGTTGGTGTTCCGGCTGGTCGACATGCCGGGCTATGGCTTTGCCAAGGCGCCAAAGGATGTCGTCAAGAAATGGCGTTTCCTGGTGAACGACTATCTGCGCGGGCGGCAGGTGCTGAAGCGCACTTTGGTGCTGATCGACAGCCGTCACGGGCTGAAGGATGTCGACCGCGAATTCCTGGAAATGCTCGACACCGCCGCGGTGAGTTACCGGATCGTGCTGACCAAGGCCGACAAGGTCAAGGCGAGCGAACTCGCCGCGGTCCACGCCGCGACCGAGGCCGAAGCCCGCAAGCACCCTGCCGCACATCCGGAAGTGATTGTGACATCGTCGGAGAAAGGCCTGGGGATCGCCGAGCTGCGTACGGCGGTGCTGGAGGCGGTAGAGGTTTGACCCTTTCTCCCCTCCCGCTTGCGGGAGGGGTCGGGGGAGGGCATGTTCCGTAACCCATAGGGCCCCACAGGCCCTCCCCTAGCCCCTCCCGCAAGCGGGAGGGGGACTTGGAGACCCCATGAAACTGTTCATCGGCAACAAGGCCTACTCCAGCTGGAGCCTGCGCGGCTGGCTCGCCGCCAAGCACAGCGGCCTGCCGTTCGAGGAAATCACCGTTCCGCTGTATGACGAGGCATGGAACCAGCGCCGCGAGGGCGACGAGTTTGCGCCGTCGGGGGGCAAGGTACCGATATTGTGGGACGGCGACGACATCGTCGTCTGGGACAGCCTCGCGATCATCGATTATCTCAACGAAAAGACCGGCGGGACCAAGGGCTATTGGCCCGAGGATATGGCGGCGCGCGCGATGGCGCGGTCGATGGCGGCCGAAATGCACGCGAGCTTTGCGGCGCTGCGCCGCGAGCACAGCATGAACATCCGCCGCATCTATCCCGCCGCGCCGCTGCTGCCCGAAGTGCAAGCCGATGTCGTGCGCATCCTGCAGATCTGGGCCGAGGCGCGGGCGCGGTTCGGCGGCGAAGGCGATTATCTGTTCGGCGACTGGTCGGCGGCCGACATGATGTTCGCGCCGGTGGTCACCCGCTTCATCACTTACTCGATCCCGCTACCACCCTTTGCGCTCGCCTATATGCAGTCGGTGATCAGCCACAAGTGCATGCAGGAATGGATCGGCGGCGCGCAGGCCGAGGACTGGGTGATCGAGAAGTTCGAGGGGCCGGTCGAGAGCTAAGGTAACGACCCTAGGATCGCGGCGCCGCGGTCATTGCGAACCAGACCGCCACAGCGACGATCATCAGCGCCAATATACGGCGAATCAGCCGGGTCCGCGTGGGATCAGCGAGCCATTCGCCGATCCGGCTGCCCGCCAGCACAAGGCCCACGTGAACCGCCGTCGCGATAGCGATGCTGACCAACGCCAGCGTGAAGGCAAGTCCGAAGCCCGGAATCTGGCCGCCGTTGAACCGGGGAATGACCACGACATAGAAGAGCATGGCCTTTGGATTGAGCAGGTTGACCACCAATCCCGAAAGGAAATGATGCCTTGCCCGTCCGGGATCGATGGCGCGCGCAGGCGAATTCTCACCGCCATCGCGCCAGCTTTCCCACGCCAGCCACAGCAAAAATGCGGCACCGCCCCAGCGCAAAGCCTGCCAGAGCGTCGGGCTGGCCGCTACGATAAACGCAATCCCCAAAGCCGCCGCCAGCGCATTAATGAACAAGCCGATCGCGATCCCCGCGGTCGCCGCCAGCCCGGCGCGCCGACCGTCGCCCATCGATAGCGCCGCAAGCCACGCCATGTTCGGCCCCGGCGTCAATTCGATCAGCAGCACCGCCAGCGCGAAACCAACCCAATCGGCGGCGCTCACGGTATCCGCTTCGTCGGATAGGGCGTGCCATCCTTGTGGAAATAGCCGTCGGGCGTAAACAGCATGTCGATGTCGGAATAGCCGCCGCCGGTGTCATATTTCTTGCCGCCGCCGAGCGCGACGAACACGCAGTCGGCATCCGATTCATTGACCAGATGGTGGCCGTTGGTGCTGCCCTTCGGCCACACCGCGATGTCGCCGGGGCGCATCGGGTGGCGGCCGTCATCCTCGATCAGCACCGCCTCACCCGAAATCATCACCAGCATCTCGTCCTCGCCGTCGTGCCAGTGGCGCTGCGATGACCAGGCGCCGGGTTTGAGTACGACATGGCTGGCGGCGAAATCGCTGAGACCGGTGGCGGGCGCGAGGCGGCGGTACCAGCGGCCCTGCACCGCCGCGTCATAGGGCGCGGGGTAGCCGGTGGCGTTGGTTTGCGGGATGGCGTCGAGGTCGAGTTTGGGCATCGGATCTGTTCCTGTTGCGGTGCGCATGGACGCGAACCCAGCTTCTTTTGTTTCGCACAAAGACGCGAAGACACGAAGAGGGCCGTCAAAGATCGCTGATGGCAGTTTGTCGTCGCAGACGACATAAAGAAAGGCGCTACGCGCCAAAGAGGAAAGCGAAAGCCGCGTTTCTACTCGGCCTCTTCGCGTCTTCGTGTCTTCGTGCGAACCCTTTTTCTGCTAGCTCGACTTGGCGCGGGGTCAGCGGGTAAAGGGCAGGTATGACCATGCATATCGACCCCGTCGAACTCGCCCAGGCGCTGATCGCCGCGCCCTCCGTCACCCCCGCGACCGGCGCGGTGTTTGATGTGCTGGAGGCCGCGCTGACCCCCCTCGGCTTTACCGTCGAGCGCTTTATCGACGGGATCGAACCCGACGGGCCGGTCGAAAACCTGCTCGCGGTGCGGCGGGGTAGCGGCCCCGTCCATTTCGGCTTTGCCGGGCATCTCGACGTCGTGCCGCCCGGGATCGGGTGGACCGGTGATGCCTTTGCCCCCGAAATTCGCGGCGACCTGCTCTATGGCCGCGGCGCGGTCGACATGAAGGGGTCGATCGCGGCCTTTGTCGCCGCCGCCGCCGCGACCCCGGTCGATGCCGGAACGATCAGCCTGATCATCACCGGCGACGAGGAAGGCCCGGCGATTTTCGGCACCCGCGCGCTGATGGAGCATATGGCGGGGCGCGGGATCGCGCCCGACATGATCGTCGTCGGCGAGCCGACATCGGTGAACAAGCTCGGCGACATGGTGAAGATCGGGCGGCGCGGGTCGGTCAATATCTGGATCGACGTGCCGGGGACGCAGGGGCATGTTGCCTACCCCCACCTCGCCGACAATCCGATCCCCAAGCTGGTCCGCATCATGGCGGCGATCGATGCGGTCGCGCTCGATCAGGGCAACGACTGGTTCCAGCCGTCGAACATCGAATTCACCGACATCGAAGTCGGCAATGGCGCGACCAATGTGATTCCCGCGTCGGCGCGCGCGCGGCTGTCGATCCGCTTCAACGACCAGCATAAGGGCGCCGATCTGGTCGCGATGATCGAGCGTATTTCGCATGAGGTCGAGCCCGCCGCGAAGGTGCTGGGCAAGATTTCGGGCGAAGCCTTCCTGACCCCGCCGGGCGAGCTATCGGGGCTGGTCGCCGAGGCGATCCATGCCGAAACCGATGTGGTGGCGGAGATGTCGACGACCGGCGGCACGTCGGACGCGCGCTTCCTGCACGCGCTGTGCCCGGTGGTCGAATTCGGGCTGACCAACGCGACGATGCACAAGCTGGACGAGGCGGTGGCGGTCGCCGACCTGCACAAACTGACCGCGATTTATCGTGGGATTTTGATGCGGGCTTTCTTGGGCTGAAAAGAGTTTCGCACGAAGACACAAAGACACGAAAGAGGCAGCTTCATCTCGCCACCTTGTTTTGTCGATTGCGCGCAGCGCTATTTTGATGGTCGCCTGCGGCGACAAGCCTCGGTTGCGCCCTGACGCGGGATCTTCGTGCCTTTGTGTCTTCGTGCGAATTTCTTCTTCTATTCACGCCCGCGGCGCAGGATTACATACACCGCTCCCGCCCCGCCATGACTGACATGCGCCGGGCGCAGCGCGACGATCTGGTCGGCGTGGGGCGAATAAGCGAGCCAGTCGGGGAGCGAGGCGCGGATCGCGCCGCGCGGGCGCGGGTCGCCGTGCATTTGCGGCAGGCGGTCGGCGCCGGGGCGGAGGCGACCCGCCACAACGAGCAGCACGCGCGCGCCGCGCAGCAGCGCGCGGCCGATCGCATCGTCGAGCAGCGCCTGCGCCGACGCGAGACTATGCCCGTGCAGGTCGATGCTGAGGTCGGGGCGCACCAGCCCCTTGCGCAGGCGCCGGTCCCAATGGCCGTCGAGCGTCGCGGCGCTGTGCGTACGGCGCGGCGGTGGCAGTTTCGTGGCGGGGCGGACGGGCGCCGCCGGAGCGGCGGTGCTGCGCGGGGTCGGCGCAGGCGGGCGGATCGTCGGCGGAGCTGCGGGCGCGAGCGGCACTTTCGCCTTCACCAGCGGCTTCACCGTCGCCGCGACCTTTTTCCACAGCGCGCTTTCGTCGGGATCGAGCCGCCGCGCCATCGCGGCGTCAGCGCGCCGGGATCAGCCGCGCGACGCTGGCGCGCGGGAGCAGCAGCAATGCCGAGCCGCGCGCCGCCATACCGCCGGCGATCGCGCGCGCATCCTCGCCCGCGCCCCAGAAGCTGTCGAAGCGGTTGGCACCCTTGATCGCGCCGCCCGTGTCCTGCGCCACCCACAAGCCGTTCGGTTCGGCACGGTCAAGCGAGAGGAAGACGGGGGCGCCGAGCGGCACATATTTGGGGTCGGCTGCAACGCTGGCGCGCGGTGTCACCGGCAGACCCATGGCACCGAGCGGGCCGGGGCCGGTGAGTTCGCGGAAGAATACCCAGCTGGGATTCTCGTTCATCACCGCGGCGCCGCGTTTCGGATCGGCGCGCAGATAGTCGAGGATGCCCTGCATCGACGCCTGTCCGCGCTGCAATTCGCCGCGGTCGAGCAATAGCTTGCCGATGCCGACATAGCCGCGGCCATTCTGGCTGTCGTAACCGATCCGCATGATGCCGCCGTCGGGCAGGCGCAGGCGTCCCGACCCCTGCACTTGCAGGAAAAAGAATTCGGCGGCGTCGGCGGCCCAGGCGATCTCGAGCCCGCGGCCTTCGAGCGCGCCGCTTTCGATCGCGGCGCGGTCGTAATATTGCACCAGCTTGCTGCCATCGACGCGGCCGCGGATCGTCCGGCCCTTCAGCTCGTCGGAAAATTGCCCGAGGTCGACATCGACCAGATCGGCGGGACGGCGATAGATGGGGACGTCATAGCCGGGCTGCTTCGTGCGCGATCCGGCGATTTCGGGTTCGTAATAGCCGGTGACAAAGGCGGTTCCAGCGCCGATCTGCACCGTCCCGAAATAGCGCGCAAAGAAGGCCGCGGCGTCGCTGTCGGCCCAGTTTTTCGCGGCATTGCAGCTTTCGGCCCAATCGGCGCCTTGCGTCAGCCCGCTCACATCGGCGCGGCGCTGGACCGAAGGACAGCTGATGCGAAAGGCGGCAAGCGCGGCGCTTGCCTGTTCGGGAGCGATGCCAAGTGACGCAAAATCAGGGCCGGCAATGACGCCGCTCGCCGCCGCCGTCGTCGCGTCGGCCGGGACCGCGGGGGCGGGCAGCGCCGGGCGCGGCGTGGCGGGGATCGGCCTCGCCGCAACGCCGCCGCTTTCCGACGGGCGCGGCTGATAGGGGCGCGGCGTGGCGCCCGACGGCTTCGCTGCTGGTGCCGGAGTGGAGGCGGCGGGGCGGCTGCCTGCATCGGGAATCACCGACGCACACCCCGCGAGGAGCGGTAGCACCGCGACCAAGGACAATCCGAAAACCCGCATCCGGCGCTTCCCGGACGAACCAAGCGCGGGCATCGCGGTCAGGCTGCTTCGATTTCGTCGAGCAGCCAGTTGGGATCGTCGCTGCCGATCGCGCGGCGGAACGTCCAAAGGTCGTCGGTGCGCGACGCATCGCTCATCGACCCGGCGATCATCTTGCCATCGGCGTCGCGGGTGACCGCGCTAATGTCGGCCTGATAGCGCACGGTGATCCGCGCTTCCTTGCGATCCATTTCGACCGCGGTGATCTTGGCCGATTCGATGCCGACCAACCGGTTTTCGAGCTTTTCGCCGCGCGCGTCACGTGCTTCGATCGCCTCGACAAAGGCTTCGTAGCTGTCGTCGTCACACAGGTCGCGCAGCGTATCGCGATCGCCCTTCCAATAGGCTTCGAGGATCATGCGGTACGCCGCTTCGGCGCCCTCCATGAAGCGGCCGGCGTCGAAATTGCGGTCGCTGGCGAGCAGCTGACGCAGGCCGATTTCGGCGGCGGGTTCGTAAACGAGGCCCGAGGTGTCGGGGACGCCGACGGACGGCGAGGGCGTTTCACCGTCCTCCAGACGCACCGGCGACGGCACGGCGCGATCATCGCGGCGCGGCAGCACGGGTTCCTGCTCATGCCCGGTACGCTTGCCGAGTACCGAGTACAGCCGCATGCCGAGGAAGGCGGCAATCATGGCGAGCAGGACGATCGAAAAAGCAGTCACGGGCAATAGTCCAATGCGGGCAATGGAAACATCAAGGCCGATACATAGGCGATGCACGGCCAAGTTTCAAACGCCATGGCCCCGCGGATGCGGCAGGTCAACGATTCACCCCCAACCAATGCGCCGCCGCGATCCCATTGTGCTGGCTGGCGCGCGCTGCTAAGCGCCGCCGCAACCGTCTGCCGCAGTCCCGATACGGCCTGCAGCGCGGATCCTGTTTCATCTTTTCGAGCGAAAGCATTGCACCATGGCTGACGAGACCAGCGCCGACATCAACAACCCCGCCCTGCAGCCCAATGGCGAAGATACCAGCCCGGCGATCGGCCTGATTTCGCAATATGTCAAAGACCTGTCGTTCGAAAATCCGAACGCGCCCGCGGTTTACCAGTGGCAGGACGCGCCGCAGATCGACGTCCAGTTCAACATCGCCGCCGAAGGCGTCGGCGAGAACCTGTTCGAAGTAACCTTGAAGATCGACGTCACGTCGAAGGCCGATCAGGGCACGATGTTCGTGATCGAGCTGAAATATGCTGGCCTGTTCGGCGTCCGCAACGTCCCCGAAGACCAGTTGCAGCCGTTTTTCCTCGCCGAAGCGCCGCGCATCCTGTTCCCCTTTGCCCGGCGCGTCGTCGCGGATGCCGTGCGCGACGGCGGTTTTGCGCCGCTGCTGCTGGAACCGATCGATTTCCACGGCCTGTTCATGCAGCAGGTCCAGGCGCAGGCCGAAGCCGGGGAACTGGGTGACGCCGTGCCGGCTGGTCAGGCGTAATCACCATCGGCGGGGCGGGCTGACGGGGTGAGCAGCCTGGTCAAAAGCGTCGGGACGATCGGCGGGCTGACGATGGTCAGCCGCATTTTCGGCTTTGCGCGCGACATGCTGCTCAGCCGCATCCTCGGCGCGGGCGGGGTCGCCGACGCGTGGCAGCTGGCGTTCCAGCTGCCCAATATCTTTCGCCGCTTGTTCGCCGAGGGCGCCTTCGCCGCCGCCTTTGTCCCGCTGTTCAACCAGCGCATGACCAAGGAAGGCGACCATAGCGAGGCGCGCGCCTTTGCCGATGCGGTGCTGGCGGTGCTGATCCCGATCCTGATCGTCTTTTCGGCGCTGCTGCTGATCGTCATGCCGTGGATCATGCACCTGTTCGCCAGCGAGACGCTGCGCGCCGACAGCGAAAAATTCGACCTGACGGTCATGATGGCGCGCATCGCCTTTCCCTATCTGGCGTTCATGAGCGTCGCGACCTTGTTCGCGGCGATCCTCAACAGCCTGTCGCGCTTTGCCGCCGCGGCGGCGGCGCCGATCCTGCTCAACATCTGCCTCGTCGCAGCCTTGCTCCTCGGCATGGTCACCGGCGACGGCGGCGAAGCGGCCAAGGCGGCCACCGGCCTGTATCTCGCCATTTCGGTCTCGATCGCCGGGCTGTTCCAGCTTGTCTGGCTGCTGTTCTGGGTGCGGCGATCGGGCTTTCGGCCCGCGCTGCGCCGCCCGCAGCTGACCCCCGGCGTGCGCGAAATGGGGGTGTTGATCCTGCCCGCAGTGTTCGGCGCCGGGGTCTATCAGATCAGCCGGTTTGTCGACCTGTTCTTCATCGCCTCGCTCCCCGACAAGAGCATCACCTATCTGGCGATGGCCGACCGGCTGAACCAGTTGCCGCTGGGCATCATCGGCATTGCACTCGGGACCGCGATCCTGCCCGCGCTGTCGCGCTTCGTGGCGCTCGATGACCGCGACGGCGCGGCGCGCCTGCAAAGCAATGCGGTCGAACTGGCGATGCTGCTGACCGTCCCCGCGGCGGTCGCTTTGTTCGTCGCCGGTCCTTCGATCACCAGCGCCTTTTACGTCGGCGGGCAATATAGCGTTGCCGACGGCCTCGCGACCGGCGCGGTGGTCGGCGGGCTCGTCGTCGGCCTGCCCGCCTATGTGCTGGTCAAGGTGCTGGTCCCCAATTTCTTCGCGCGCAAGGACACCCGCACCCCGGTGTGGACCGCGGCGATTTCGCTGCTGATCAACATCGCTCTCAATCTCGCGCTGATCCCCTCGCTCGGCATCGTCGGGCTGGCGCTCGCCGGATCGATCGCCGCATGGTGCAATGTCGCGATGCTCTATGCCATCCTGCACCGCAAAGGCCTGTTCCGTTTGACCGGGCGCGTCGCCGGGCGGATCGCGCGCATCATCCTCGCCGCGGCGGCGATGGCGGCGGCGCTGATGGTGGCAATCCCGCTGGCGGGCGACGCCTTTGTCGGCGGGGTGTTCGAGCGGATCGTTGCGCTGAGCGCGATCGTGGCCTTGGGCGGGCTCATATTCTTGGGTTGCGCCATGCTGTTCGGCGTGGTCAATCGCGACACCATCGGCCAGCTGCGCCGACGCAAACTCTAATGGGACAGATATGATGCGGACGTTATCGGGCATTCAGCCCACCGGAAACTTGCACCTCGGCAATTATCTGGGCGCGATCCGCAACTGGGTGCGGATGCAGGACGAGATGCCGGGCGACAAGCTCTATTTCCTCGCCGATCTGCACGCGATCACCGTCCATAACGACCCCGCCGAGCTGACCGCGAACACGCGCGAGATGGCGGCGGCGCTGATGGCGGCGGGGATCGACCCGGCCAAGGCGATATTGTTCAATCAGGCGCGCGTTCCCGCCCATGCCGAGCTGGGCTGGCTGCTGTTCTGCACCGCGCGCATCGGCTGGCTGAACCGCATGACCCAGTTCAAGGAAAAATCGGGCAAGAACCGTGAGGGCGCCAGCGTCGGGCTGTACGCCTATCCGGTGCTGCAGGCCGCCGACGTGCTCCTCTATCAGACGACCCATGTTCCGGTCGGCGACGACCAGAAACAGCATCTGGAGCTCGCGCGCGACATTGCGACCAAGTTCAACCTCGACACGGGGACCGACACCTTCACCCTGCCCGAACCGACGATTCCGCCCACCGCGGCGCGGATCATGAGCCTGCGCGACGGATCGGCAAAAATGTCGAAATCGGACCCGAGCGATGCGAGCCGCATCAACCTGGTCGACGAGGCCGACACGATCATGACCAAGATCCGCAAGGCCAAGACCGACGCAGAACCGCTGCCGTCGGAGGCCGCGGGGCTGGACGGGCGCGCCGAGGCGAAAAATCTGGTGTCGATCTATGCGGCGATGGCCGACGAGAGCGTCGACCAAGTGCTCGCGCGCTTTGCCGGACAGGGGTTCGGTGCGTTCAAGCCTGCGCTGGGTGAGCTGCTGGTTGAAACGCTGCGTCCGATCGCGACCCGACTGAACCAGCTCAAGGCCGACCCGGCGGCGATCGATGCGGCGCTCGAGGACGGCGCGGCGCGCGCCACAGCGCTGGCGCGGCCCACGATCGACGCGGCCTATGCGGCGCTGGGGCTGTGCCGCTAATCGTCTGACCGGGCTTGTTTATTGGCAGCGGCACCCGATATCGGATAGGGAACCATGATGCGACGAGCCGGGTTCAACCAAGGTTAAGTCGCATCGGCGCAGTCATGGTATAAAGCGCCAGGCATGTGCGCCCCCGAATCACGGAGCCAAGACGATGAGCAATTCGACCCTTCGCCACCTCGGCCTTCGCCGCTTGGGACTCGCCGCGATGACCGGCGCCGCGCTGGCGCTCGCCGGCTGCGCGACCCCGTTCAAGGCCGATGTCGCGCGTTTCCAGACCCAATTGCCCGCGCCGCAGGGCCAGAGCTTTGTCGTCGAGGCGAACAACCCGGCGCTGGCCGGCGGCATCGAATTTGGCCAATATGCCAACCTGGTCGCGGGCGAACTGACGCGATACGGTTATCGCCCCGCGGCACCCGGCGAGCGCGCCGATCTGGTCGTGCGGATGGACTATGGCGTCGACAAGGGGCGCGAACGCGTCGTGTCGAGCCCCGGTTTCGGCGACCCCTGGTATGGCGGTTATGGCGGTTACTATGGCCGCGGTTTCTATCGCCCGGTGATCCTCACCGGGCGCGGCGGGCGCCGCTATGTCTATGGCTATCGCGACCCGTTCCTGTGGGGCGGTTTCGGTCCGGGCTGGGGCGGCTATAATGATGTCAGCAGCTATACGGTCTATACCAGCGGGCTGAACCTCCAGATCAACCGCGCCGCCGATGGATCGCGCCTGTTCGAAGGCCATGCCGAGGCGCAATCACGCGACAACAATTTGCAAACCATCGTCCCCAACCTGGTCGAGGCGATGTTCACCGGCTTCCCCGGCAATTCGGGCGAGCGGGTGCGGATCACCGTGGCGCCGCCCGAAAAGGGGTAGGATTGCTGCACAGCTGACAAAAAGGCCCGCCTTTCGGATGAAAGGCGGGCCTTTTTTGTTTTGGCGTGTGGAGCAATGTCGGGTTGCGACCGATAGCGGACATTGGACATCGCGCTAGAGTGCTCAATTCCCTTCCATGTCGACAATGAGGGTCCAGCGTGAGCGCAAAATTTGTTGGGGCATATCTCGCCATTCCGGCTGGTGACAAACCTTTGCTGGCGAAGGTCATCTTTGCATCGAGCTATTTTCGTAACGTTATTGCTCTGAAACTCTTCGTAGGTTCAAGCGCGGAGGAGCCGCTGGACTTCACAAAAGTCGAAGGCATGCCTTTCGAGGTCCATTACACGGGCGCGCAACCGATAAGGTCGAAGCGATGGAACCTAGTCGGCAAAGGCGATGTCACCAATTTGGAACGAGAGCTTACCCGCAGAACAGCGGGTGGTGAGATTTGGATAGAAGACAATCATCTCGGTCCGGCGACCGATGCTGATCTCCGAAAACTTCCAGAAATGTCGGTCAAAGGAGCGACTCTAATAGAGAAGTATGCGGCCAATCTTTCATCGCCTCAGATATAAGTCCGCTTCCCACCCCAATTCGGAAATGCCAGCGGCAGGGGATCGAACCCGCACCCGTTGCCGGGATCGCTGTAGCGATACGTCTACCAAGTCCGTCACGCTGGCGGCATTCTCATAGCTATATTTTGACCGGTCATCCAGCGTCCGCTTCCCACCCCAAAGCCGTCGATACCGCGCACCGCCTCAAACGCTGTGGACAATCCCGGGGATAACCCCGGCATCACCCTGTGGATCAGCTGTTCAGACTGCGCCGGATCGCGGCGATTTCGGCGTCGAGTTCGCTGTCGGCGACGCGCAGCGCTTCGACCGTGCGCACCGCATGGATCACCGTCGAATGATCGCGACCGCCGAAACGGCGGCCGATCTCGGGATAGGAGCGCGGAGTCAGTTCCTTGGCCAGATACATCGCGACCTGCCGCGGGCGCGCGACCGCGCGGACGCGGCGCTTTGACGCCATTTCGCTCTTGTCGAGCCGGTAGTGCGCGCAGACCGCACGCTGGATCTCGTCGATCGTGATCCGCGGCCGCGCGGTGCGGACATTTTCGGCGAGCCGGTCTTCGGCGAGCCTGAGGTCGACCGTCGTCGCGGTGAGCGCGGCATAAGCGAGCAGCTTGTTGAGCGCGCCTTCGAGCTCGCGGATGTTACGGGTGAAATGCTTGACCAGATAGGCGACGACCGCGTCGGGCACCTCGACCATCGGCATCGCTGCGAGCCGCTGGCGGATGATGCGTTCGCGCAGATCGTCCTCGGGCGCCTCGATGTCGGCGACGAGCCCGCCCGACAGGCGCGACAGCAGCCGCGCCTCGACCCCGTCGAGCATCGACGGCGGGCGATCGGCGGTGACCACCAGCCGCTTGCCCGCGGTCATCAGGTCGTCGATCGTGTGGAGCAATTCTTCCTGCGTCGAATTCTTGCCGATGACGAACTGGAGGTCGTCGAGCAGCAGCAGGTCGGCGGCGCGCAGCCGCGCCTTGAACGCCATCATGTCGCCGCCGCGCATCGCGCCGACAAATTCGAGCATGAATTTTTCCGCCGACATCAGGATGATGTTCGCGGTCGGATGCGCCGCGGCATAATCCTGCGCAATCGCCTGGAGCAGGTGGGTCTTGCCCTGGCCGGTGCCCGAGCACAGGTAGAGCGGGTTGAACTGCGGCGCTTCGACCATCGCCATGCGGCGCGCGGCGTTGGCGGCGAGAATGTTGCTGCGCGCAATGACGAAGCGGTCGAACGACAGCCGCGGGTCAAAGCCGAGCAGCGCGGGATTGGCGGCGGGCGGCGGCGGGTCGAACGTCGGCAGCGGCGGGCTGGCGAGGATGGCCGCGCGCTCGGTCGCACCGGCGCCGCCGCGCACGGTGACGCCGCGCACGGTGGGAAGGTGCTGGCGCCACGCGAGCTCAAGCCGGTCGCCAAAGCGTTCGTTGATCCAGTTGGCCGAAAAACGGCTGACGGTTTCGAGCGTCACGACGCCCGACAGCGCGCAATAGTCACCAAAGCGGACGGGCTTTAGCCAATGGTCGAAGGTGCGCACGCCCAGATCGCGGCGCAAGCCTTCGGCAACGCGCGGCCACAGCGCTGCGGCATCGCCGCTCATCGCCCTGTCCTTCGCATCATAGCCATCCCGATTCCCGCTGTCTGTCACGCCCGCACCGCCCCCGCTGAACCCCCTGCCGCTCAGCGCTTCACGGAGCCGCTTCACACGCCGATTCGTCGCCCGCGCGATGGCGCAGGCAACCTGCCCGGGACCGAAGGCCCGAAGAAGTGCGAATCATGTCGATGTGGCGGCCACCGGCG